>VSNR01000124.1 GCA_009774345.1 Lachnospiraceae bacterium
TCGGAAAATCAATTCCGATCAACCTTTCTAAGTAGATTATACACGGACTGTTTGCAGAGTGCAAGCAGTCTTTTAAAATTTCTTACTCTTTCTTTTGTATTCTTCGGCTTGCAATAAAATACCGTATAGGGTATACTGGAATTAAACAGAGCGTATGAAAAAATAATCATGTACAATGCAGCGGTGCGCTCGTGCCGGATTTAGAGGACAGGCAGGAATGGAGAAAAATGGAAGATACAAAAATACAGTGGCATGCGGCATTTGTGTCGGCAATGGATTTGGAACTGTCACAGAATCGATCCGATTTGGAATACCATAAGGAATATAACCTGAATACAAAACCATTGGAGGTAGACTTGCTGGTCATCAAAAAGGGTGCCGGTATAGAAATAACAAATGAAATAGGCAAACTGTTCCGCGGGCACAATATCGTGGAATACAAGTCACCAGACGACCACCTGAATATTGACAGCTTCTATAAGGCGGGAGCGTATGCCAGCCTGTACAAGGCTTATGGGAGAACGGTAGACGAGCGCAGGGCAGAGGATATCACGGTTTCATTGGTTCGTGAACGCAAACCATTAGGATTGTTTACGTATTTTAAGAAACATGGCATCACGTATACCAATCCATACAACGGAATTTATCAGGTAACAAATACTGTCTTGTTTCCGACACAGATTATTGTCACGAAAGAATTAAATCCAAAAGAACACGTCTGGCTGAAAGCCCTGTCCGGTCAGATGGAAAAACAGCAGATGCGTGAACTGCTTGAAAAGATAGAGAAACTGGATTTAAAGTTTGACAGGGAGCTTGCAGATTCGGTGTTGCAGGTGAGTGTGAGCGCCAATAAACAGGTAGTGGAAGAGTTGAGAGGGGATGAAAATATGTGTCAGGCATTATTAGAGATCATGGAACCGGAGATTAATAAAATAAAGGCAGAGGTAATAAAAGAAGTAACAAAAGAAGTAACAAAAGAAGTAACAAAAGAAGTGACAAAAGAAGTGACAAGGGAAGGAATTAATAATACAATTTTGGCGTTAAGGGAGTGTGGACAGGCAGAGGATACTATAAAACAGATTATCAGCAAGGCATACCATATCTCATTTCAGGAGGCAGAAAATTATCTGTAAAAGACATGAGGCTCATGAAAAGGATAGAGATGGATGTATAAGGGAAAATCAGATAGACAGCTTAGCGTAATTCTGTCTCTCAGTAAACAATTAGGTATGTAGACAAATGAAAGGCATATGCTTTCTGCATATGCCTTTCATTCACTCCTTAATCCTGTCAATTTCTGTGAGATTAATTCCTGAAGCTGTCAGTATGACTTTAAGATTATTCCACGATTTTATCCCGAACTTCGCTGTGGAGCTGTTGTAGGGATTTCACGTCGGCATTGCCGTATTTTTGTACATACAGGATGCCTTTTG
Organism: Lachnospiraceae bacterium; assembly: GCA_009774345.1. GTDB lineage: Bacteria > Bacillota > Clostridia > Lachnospirales > Lachnospiraceae > COE1. The sequence continues at coordinate 1,434 of VSNR01000124.1, forward strand.
CGGTGGCTCTTGCCCCGGCGAGGGTGGTCATGTAGGGAATCCTGCCCTTGATCGCCGCCTTTCTGAGATAGCTGTCGTCGTGAACGCTGTCTTTGCCGACAGGGGAGTTCACGATCAGGTCGATTCTGCCGTTTGTGATCAGGTCAAGGACATTGGGACGGCCTTCGTAGAGCTTCTTGACGGGTTCTGCCTCGATGCCTGCCTCAGAGAGTACGTTGTATGTCCCGCCGGTGGCGATAATCTCAAAGCCCGCCTCCTTAAAGAGCTGTGCGATCTCAACCACTTCGGGCTTATCCTTGCTGTTGACAGAGATCAGGACGGTTCCGCCAAGCGGAAGCTGGGTCTGTGTCGCCTCCTGCGCTTTATAAAAGGCTTCGCCGTAGTAGGGTGAGAGGCCTAAAACTTCACCGGTCGAGCGCATTTCCGGGCCGAGGACAGGGTCCACCTCCGGGAACATGTTAAATGGGAATACGGCTTCCTTGACCCCGTAGTATGGAATCTCCTTCTCCTTTAGCATTGGAACCGGAGAGGGGCGCGAGGTAATCTCGGACGTAATAATATCCGTCGCAAGCGGTACCATGCGAATGTTGCATACCTTGGAGACGAGCGGCACGGTGCGCGACGCGCGCGGGTTGGCTTCCAGCACATAGACCTTGCCCTTTTCGATGGCATACTGCATGTTCATCAGGCCCTTGACGTGCATCTCCTCCGCGATTTTCTTGGTATATTCCTTGATGGTTGCCACATTCTCTGCTGAGATATGCACAGACGGAATAATGCACGCCGAATCGCCGGAGTGGACGCCCGCAAGTTCGATATGCTCCATGACGGCTGGGACAAAAGCATGTGTGCCGTCGCTGATGGCGTCTGCCTCACACTCAAGTGCATGGTTCAGGAATCGGTCGATCAAAATCGGTCTGTCGGGTGTCACGCCGACAGCAGCATTCATATAGCCTGCCATGCTCTCATCGTCATACACGACTTCCATACCGCGACCCCCAAGGACATAAGAGGGGCGGACCATCACAGGATAGCCGATTTTGCCGGCGATGGCGAGCGCTTCCTCGACGGTTGTCGCCATGCCTGCTTCTGGCATCGGGATGCCTAATTTATCCATCATGGAGCGGAACAGGTCGCGGTCTTCTGCCAGATCAATGACAGAAGGCGGTGTGCCAAGGATTTTCACGCCGTTTTTCTCAAGCTCTGAGGCGAGGTTTAACGGTGTCTGACCGCCAAACTGGGCGATCACGCCAAGCGGTTTTTCCTTATGATAAATGCTGAGGACATCCTCTAACGTGAGCGGTTCGAAGTAGAGCTTATCCGAGGTGTCGTAGTCGGTTGAGACAGTCTCGGGATTACAGTTGACGATGATGGTCTCGAAGCCAAGCTGTTTCAGGGCAAGGGCGGCATGGACGCAGCAGTAGTCAAACTCGATGCCCTGACCGATTCGGTTTGGTCCGCCGCCGAGAATCATAATCTTTGGCTTGTCGGTATGGACAGGATTCTTGTCCGGCGCGTTGTAGGTAGAGTAGTAGTAAGCGCTGTCGGGCGTGCCGCTGACATGGACGCCTTCCCATGCCTCCTCCACGCCAAGCGAAATACGCCTGCTGCGGATGGTTTCCTCTGGAATTTCGAGGAGCTGGCTCAGATACTTGTCGGAAAATCCGTTTTTCTTGGCAGAAATTAGCGCCTCATCAGAAGGAAGGGCGCCTTTGGACTGCATGAGTGCTTCCTCCTCCTCAACGAGCTCCTGCATCTGTTTGACAAAATAGTGCTTTACTTTGGTAATGTCAAAGATTTCATCTACTGTGGCGCCCTTGCGCAGCGCCTCATACATGATAAAGTGGCGGTCGCTGGAAGGATGTGCCAGCATGAGCAGCAGTTCTTCTTTGGATTTGGTGTCATAGTCCTTTGCGTGTCCCAGTCCGTATCTGCCCGTCTCAAGGCTGCGGATTGCTTTCTGGAAAGCTTCCTTGTAGGTTTTGCCGATGCTCATGACCTCGCCGACGGCACGCATCTGTGTGCCAAGCTTGTCCTCGACGCCCTTGAATTTCTCAAATGCCCAGCGCGCAAATTTGATCACGATATAGTCGCCGTCGGGCACATAGCGGTCGAGTGTGCCATATTTGCCGCACTCGATTTCTTTCAGCGTCAGCCCGGCAGCCAGCATCGCGGAGACGAGGGCGATCGGGAAGCCCGTCGCCTTGGAGGCGAGGGCGGAGGAGCGGGAGGTTCTGGGGTTGATCTCGATCACGACAATGCGGTCTGTGACAGGATCGTGGGCAAACTGTACATTGGTGCCGCCGATGACCTTGACGGAGTCTACGATGCGGTAAGCCTGCTCTTGCAGCCGTTTTTGCAGCTCCTCGGAGATCGTAAGCATGGGGGCGGAGCAGAAGGAATCGCCGGTGTGCGTGCCCAGCGGGTCAATATTTTCGATAAAGCAGACCGTGATCATGTTTCCCTCTGCGTCGCGCACGATTTCCAGCTCTAATTCTTCCCAGCCCAGAATGGACTCTTCCACGAGTACCTGACCGACCAGACTTGCCTGTAAGCCGCGCGCGCAGACGGTCTTTAATTCTTCTTTGTTGTATACCAGTCCGCCGCCTGCACCGCCCATGGTGTAGGCGGGGCGCAGCACGACAGGATATCCGAGCCTGTCCGCGATGGCGAGCGCTTCCTCGACACTGTATGAAACCTCGCTTCTGGCCATCTCAACACCGATGGCATCCATCGACTTTTTGAACTCGATGCGGTCTTCGCCGCGCTCGATGGCATCGACCTGCACGCCGATTACCTGCACATGATATTTGTCCAAGATGCCTTTTTTGGCAAGCTCTGAACACAAGTTTAGCCCGGACTGGCCGCCGAGATTGGGCAGGAGCGCGTCGGGGCGTTCCTTGGCGATGATCTGTTCCAGACGGTGCACATTTAAGGGTTCAATGTAGGTCACATCTGCAATTTCAGGGTCTGTCATGATGGTTGCAGGATTTGAGTTTACCAGAACGATCTCATATCCAAGCTTGCGCAGCGCCTTGCATGCCTGTGTTCCAGAGTAGTCAAACTCACATGCCTGCCCGATAATGATCGGACCGGAGCCGATGATCAGAACTTTGTTGATATCATTTCTTTTTGGCATAGTTTTCTCCTTTATTTTCTGTTTTATACGAGTGCATATCCGGCTTCAAAGGCGGCCTTGTTGAGCTCGATGGTTTTGGGCGGAACGGTGTTCTCTATGACCTCAAGCCACTGGTTTTTGTCGAAGTCCATGCGCTTTGCGGCAACGCCGATGATAATCGTGTTAAAAATCTTGGCATTTCCGAGCTTCTTTGCCTCTGCCATCGCATCGACAGCGACGACATTGTGTTCTTTTTTTAGATTTTCAATGATATTTTCTGGATACTGTGCGGCGCCTGTCACGACGGTGATGGGGTCAATCCGCTGGTCGTTGACGATGATGACGCCGTCTTTTTTGAGAAAATGGGCGTAGCGCAGCGCCTCAAGGCGCTCGAATGCGATCAGTACATCCGCCTGTCCCTCCTCCACGATGGGTTCTGCCACAGTGTCACCGTAGCGGACAAAGGTGACAACGCTTCCGCCGCGCTGCGCCATGCCGTGTACCTCAGAGAGCTTGACATCGTAGCCTGCCTTGGTGATGATGCCGCCAAGAATGCGGCTTGTGAGCAGTGTGCCCTGACCGCCTACGCCGACGATCATAATATTCTTTGTAGTCATAAAAACCTCCTTCTTATTCCACGCGTTCGATGGCGTCAAATTTGCAGCGTTTCATGCACAGACCACAGCCGTTGCACATGGTGTCGTCGATCTTGACGGTTCCGTCCTCGTTCTGTGTGAGGGCAGGGCATCCCGGGATGAGGCACATGCCGCATTTTTTACATTTTTCCGGGATTGCGATGCACTTTGCTTTGGTTGCCTGTGACTTTAGGAGTGCACAGGGTGCGCATACAATCAATACGGACACTTCGTCGCGGGCAACTTCCCGCTTGACAAGCGTCTCGAGCGCTTCGATGTCAAAGGCATCCACTTCATACACATGTTCTACGCCGATGGCTTTACATAAGTTGTACAGGCTGATTGCCTTGGTCTCTTTACCGTTTAGCATCTTTCCAGTTGCGGCGTGGTCCTGATGGCCGGTCATGCCTGTGGTGGAATTGTCGAGGATCAGCACGGTGCCTGTCGATTGATTGTAAACCATGTTCATCAGTGAATTGACGCCCGTGTGCAGGAAGGTGGAGTCTCCAATCAGCGCAACCCAGTTCTTGATATAATCCTTTCCCTTTGCTTTCTCCATGCCGTGCAGGGTGGAGATGGACGCACCCATGCATACCGTCGTGTCAATGACATTCAGCGGGGGAACAGCACCGAGGGTATAACAGCCGATGTCGCCTGCGCCGTGGATGCCGAGCTTTTTCAGGACGGAGAAGGTGCTGCGGTGCGGGCAGCCGGGGCAGAGGATTGGCGGGCGCGCCGGAACCTGTGCGGGGGCAGCAGTCTCAAGCTTCATGCCAAGGACACGCTCACGGATCATGTTGGCGCTGTACTCGCCCTGAAGGGTGAAGCATTCTTTGCCGATACAGTCGATACCCCATGATTTGACCTGCTCTTCGATCAGCGGTTCGAGTTCTTCAAAAATATAGAGCTTGTCTACTTTCGAGGCAAATTCTTCAATTAATTTTCTGGGCAGCGGATGCACAAGGCCGAGTTTGAGCACGCTGGCATTGGGCATTGCCTCCGCGACATATGTATAAGGAATGCCGCTGGTGATAAATCCGATGGCAGTATCCTTGTAGATTGCCTTGTTGATCGCAAAGTCACAGGCGTCCTCCGCCATCTGTTTCAGACGGTTCTCCACATGAACGTGACGTCCCTTTGCGTTGACTGGCATCATGACATTCTTGGCAGCGCACCGCTCATAGGGCTTATCAGGAATTTCCTGACGCGGCTCGAGGGTGACAGGTCCCTGTGAGTGGGCAAGCCGGGTGGTGGTGCGAATCATAACAGGTGTATCGTATTTTTCGCTGTACTCAAACGCGAGTTTGGTGAAATCCTTGGCTTCCTGTGAATCGGAGGGTTCGAGCACGGGCATCTGTGCGACACGCGCCACACAGCGGGAGTCCTGCTCATTCTGAGAGGAGTACAAACCGGGGTCATCTGCCGCTGCGAGGACCAGACCGCCGTTTGCACCGATATAGGACACGGTGTACAGAGGGTCGCTTGCCACGTTGACACCGACCATTTTCATAGATGCCATCGCGCGCGCACCGCTGATGGATGCACCGATGGCAACCTCCATGGCAACTTTCTCATTCGGAGCCCACTCTGCGTAGATTTCCGGGTACTTTACGATATTTTCACTGATTTCGGTGCTGGGTGTGCCGGGGTATGCACTGGATACCTTGACGCCGGCTTCGTAAGCACCGCGGGCAATCGCTTCATTGCCCAGCATGATTTTGGTTTCGCTCATTTGTTGATTCCTTTCTTTTCATAGTATAATATTATAGTCAACACACTAATAACTATGATAGTGAAAAAATGAAGTTCCGTCAATTTATTTTGCAAAATTTACAAAAACTTCTGGAATGAGTTCAAAAATAGGGTTTACTTCGATACTTTAAAGTGGCATAATGTGTATGAGGCTGCGGCTGGCGCAATTAGAATAAAAATAGAAAAAGGAGAACGAAAATGCCAATTACAGACATTTTAGAGAGAAACTGTAAATTATATGGAAATGACATCTGTCTTGTGGAGATCAATCCAGAAATCAAGGAGACGCGCCGCGTGACATGGAAGGAATATGAGCTGATGGAGCCCAATCCAGTGACACATTACCGCCGGGAGATTACATGGAGCGTGTTTAATGAAAAGGCGAACCGCTTTGCCAATCTGCTGCTGGAAAGAGGCATCAAGAAAGGGGACAAGGTGGCAGTTTTGTTGATGAACTGCCTTGAGTGGCTGCCAATTTATTTTGGCATATTAAAGACGGGGGCGCTTGCAGTGCCGCTCAATTTCCGCTATGCGCCGGAGGAGATTGAGTACTGCCTGAATCTCGCAGAGGTCGATGTGCTGGTGTTTGGACCGGAATTTATCGGGCGTGTGGAGGAGATCGCGGAGAGCATCAGCAAAAACCGCTTGTTATTTTATGTGGGAGACAGTTGTCCAAGCTTTGCGGAGGACTACAACAGCCTGACGGCGAACTGCTCGAGCCAGACGCCGATGATTGCCCTCACAGACGCTGACGATGCCGCGATTTATTTTTCGTCAGGGACGACGGGATTTCCCAAGGCGATTCTGCACAATCACGAGAGTCTGATGCATTCGTGCAAGGTGGAGCAGAATCATCACGGACAGACGAAACAGGATATCTTCCTGTGTATTCCGCCGCTGTATCACACAGGTGCAAAAATGCACTGGTTTGGCAGCTTTCTGGAAGGCGCAAAGGCGGTGCTGTTAAAGGGAACGAAGCCGGAGTTTATTCTGGATGCGGTCTCGAAAGAGAAGTGCACGATCGTGTGGCTTCTGGTGCCGTGGGCGCAGGATATTCTCGACGCGATTGACAGGGGTGATGTTAAGCTTGAGGATTACGAGCTCTCTCAGTGGAGACTGATGCACATCGGTGCGCAGCCTGTCCCGCAGAGTCTGATACAGCGCTGGAAAAAAATCTTTCCGCATCACCAGTACGATACGAACTATGGACTGAGTGAGTCTATCGGACCGGGCTGTGTGCATCTGGGAGTTGAGAACATACATAAGGTGGGCGCGATCGGCAAGGCAGGCTATGGCTGGCAGGTGAAAATTGTCGGAGAGGACGGCGCACAGGTGGTGCGCGGCGAGGTAGGAGAGCTCGCGGTGAAAGGACCCGGCGTCATGACCTGTTACTATAATGATGAGCAGGCGACAAAAGAGGTGCTGCGCGATGGCTGGCTGTACACAGGCGATATGGCGCAGGAGGATGAGGATGGCTTTATCTTTCTGGTGGACCGCAAGAAGGATGTCGTCATCAGCGGCGGCGAGAATATTTATCCTGTACAGATCGAGGATTTTCTGCGCACAAACAATAAGATTAAGGATGCGGCAGTCATTGGTATCCCGGACAAGCGTCTCGGAGAGATAACAGCTGCTATCATAGAAATCAAGGAAGGCATGGACTGCACAGAGGACGAGATCAGCACATTTTGTACGAAACTGCCAAAATACAAGCGCCCGCGCAAAATTATCTTTGCGGACATTCCAAGAAATCCGACAGGCAAGATTGAGAAGCCGAAGCTTAGAAAGATTTACGGCGGCGAAAGTCTTGTGGCAGCACAGAACAAGTCATAAAAACAGATGTTATTGGAGAATGTGAGATGGATTTATTTGAGTATATCAGCAATACCGCCAAGGAGAAGGAGTCTCCCTTGGCGGCAAGACTCCGCCCCGAAACGTTGGAGGAGGTCGTGGGGCAGTCGCATATTATCGGGAAGGATAAGCTGTTGTACAGGGCAATCAAGGCAGATAAGATTAGCTCTGTTATTTTTTATGGTCCGCCCGGGACAGGTAAGACGACGCTGGCGAAAGTGATCGCAAATACGACAAGCGCGGAGTTTACACAGATCAATGCGACTGTTGCGGGCAAGAAGGATATGGAGGCGGTCATCGGCAAGGCAAAGGAAACACTTGCTATGTATGGCAGACGCACGATGTTATTTATTGATGAGATTCACCGCTTTAACAAGAGCCAGCAGGATTATCTGCTGCCGTTTGTAGAGGATGGGACGATCTTATTTATTGGCGCCACGACGGAGAATCCGTATTTTGAAGTAAATGGAGCGCTGATCTCGCGGTCGGTGGTCTTTGAGCTGAAACCGCTGGAGAAGCAGGATATCAAGGAGCTGCTCAGGCGGGCAGTGTATGACAGCAGGAAAGGTATGGGCAGTTATGACGCTGAGATTGATGAGGAGGCGATGGAATTTCTGGCGGAGCTTTCCGGCGGAGATGCAAGACATGCGCTGAACGCTGTGGAGCTTGGCATCCTGACGACAGACAGGAGTGCGGACGGCAGGATTCACATTACAGTGGAGGTGGCGCAGGAGTGCATTCAAAGACAACGCGTGTTATATGATAAGAATGGGGATAATCACTATGATACCGTATCGGCATTTATCAAGAGTATGCGCGGTTCCGACCCGGATGCGGCGGTGTATTATCTGGCAAAGATGCTCTATGCGGGGGAGGATGCGGCATTTATTGCACGGCGTATTATGATCTGTGCGTCGGAGGATGTGGGCAATGCGGACCCGATGGCGCTCAATGTGGCGGTCAGCGCGTCCCTTGCAGTGGAGCGCGTCGGTCTGCCGGAAGCGCAGATTATTCTCGCGCAGGCGGTTTCCTATGTGGCGTGTGCGCCAAAGAGCAATGCGGCCTGCAACGCCATTTTTGCGGCGAAGGAGGAGGTCAGCAAATCGGGAAATCTGCCTATTCCGGCGCATTTGCAGGATGCCCATTACAAAGGCGCGGCAAAGCTGGGACATGGAACGGGATATAAATATGCACATGACTATAAGAATCATTACGTAGAGCAGCAGTATCTGCCGTACGAATTGACGGGAAAGACCTTTTATGAGCCGTCATGGAACGGATATGAGGCGAAGATTCGGGAACATATGAAGCGGATTAAGGAGGAGGCACGTTAGATCAGCTCCTCCATTAAATATTTGTAGATTTGTTCATTTTTGTGATACCAGTTCTCACAGATGGTCTCTGCCATATCCTGCGCAGGAACAGAAATCTTGATGTTCACCAGTTCAACTTCCTTTTCACGGGCGATGAGCTCTGCCTCGTACTCACCGGAAGTCGCCTTGTAGTATTTTGCGGTGATGGACGCTTCATTTTTTATTTCCAGATGTTTTTCAGACAGAAAGGTATCAATGTCATGGATGATGGCATCCCCGATGCGGCTGCCAAAGTATGACAGTGTTTTGCGCCCTTCCTCGGTGATGGAGAAGAAGGTGCGGTTCATGGAGGCGTCCGTCTTGATGAGTTCTGCATCCTGAAGATCAGAGATGACTTGCTGCAAAGTGAGGAAATTGGTGTATTCTTTTTCGAGAATAAAACCGCTGATCTGCGAGTAGGTGAGCTTGAAATTCACTTTGTTGAGCATGTAGAGCACAATTAATTTGTAGAGCGTTAAGGGGTCTTGGGTCATATCGTTGTCACGCCTTTCTCAATAAGAAATATTAACAAATATCAGGGCAGTATTTCGACTGCCAAGTGCCGCGCCGCTTCATCTCTTGATGGAGCGTGTTTAGGACACGCCGTTTATCAAGGCTCCAAAGAGGAGCAAGGAGCAGTTCTTTGGGACCGTCACCTGTCACGCGGTGGATTACCATGTCAGATGGAAGGATTTCCAGACAGGAGATGATGATATCAATATACGCCATCATGTCAAGAATTTCAAAGGTTTTTTTCTCGTATAATTCGACTAAATCCGTATTTTTCAAAATATGTAACAGTTGTAATTTTATGCCGTCTATGCCTAGTCTGCCCAGATAACGGCAAGTTTCAAGCATCATGGACTTCGTCTCGCCGGGAAGTCCGATAATGACGTGTGTTATTATTGAAATGGAGATGGATTGCAGCCGTTTGACCGCCTGTTCAAAGACGCTAAGCGGATAGCCGCGGCGGATGAGCAGGGCAGTTTGTTCGTGTATCGTCTGTAGTCCAAGCTCAATCCAGATAAATTTGCCAGCATATTCTCTGCCGAGGCGGTCTAAGAGTGAGAGGACATCGCTGCCAAGGCAGTCTGGTCTGGTCGCGACCGAGATGCCAATGACAGAGGGCTCCTCAAGTGCCTCGCGGTAGAGTGCCTCAAGCTTGGCAATGGGGGCATACGTGTTTGTGTATGCCTGAAAATATGCGATAAAACGTCTGCCGATCTGCTTGCTGTGAAAATACTGAATGCCTTTTTGGAGCTGTGCAGTGATCGTCTCCCCATCGTCAGATTTCTTGGCGGCGAAATCACCACTTCCGCCGGCACTGCAAAACAGACAGCCCCGGACACCGCAGGACCCGTCGCGGTTGGGACAGGTCATGCCGGCATCGAGGGCAATCTTGTAGATTTTCTCACCATATGTTTTTTTCAGTTCATAGTCGAGTGTGTGGTAGGGTTTGTCATTCCAGCGCATCATGACGTGGATTTCACAATATGAGACTTGACTGCCTCCGCGACGAGCTCTGCGACTTTGGGGTTAAAGGCTTCTGGCATGATGTTGTCGTCGGAGAGCTCATCGTCCGGCACAAGCCCTGCGATCGCATTTGCTGCGGCAAGCTTCATTTCCTCTGTGATCTGTGTGGCGCGTCCCTCGAGCGCACCTTTGAAGATGCCGGGGAAGGCGACGACATTGTTGACCTGATTGGGGAAATCGCTTCTGCCAGTGCCGACAATGCGTGCACCTGCAGCTTTTGCCACGTCCGGCATGATTTCCGGGGTGGGGTTTGCCATCGCAAAGAGGATAGAGTCAGGCGCCATAGACTGCACCATTTCGGGCGTCACGATATTGGGGGCGGACACGCCGACAAAGATATCTGCGTTTTTCAGCGCATCGGCGAGACTGCCTGTCTCGTTGTTTGGATTGGTGATCTTCGCCATTTTTTCCTGCATCCAGTTGAGCCCTTCGGTGGAGGTGGAGATGATGCCGACTTTATCACATAGAATCACGTTCGTAAAGCCGTAGGTAAGCAGCAGCTTTGTGATCGCAACACCTGCGCTTCCTGCGCCGTTGACAACGACTTTGCAGGCTTCTTTCTGTTTGCCGACAACCTTGAGGGCGTTGATGATGCCTGCAAGAACGACAATCGCGGTGCCGTGCTGGTCATCGTGAAACACTGGAATATCGAGTGCCGCTTTCAGACGCTCCTCAATCTCAAAGCATCGCGGCGCGCTGATATCTTCGAGATTGATGCCGCCGTAAGCGGGTGCAAGCCATGTGACTGCCTTGATGATTTCCTCGGTGTCCTGTGTGTCAAGACAGATCGGGACAGCATTGACGCCGCCAAATTCCTTGAAGAGCACCGCCTTTCCCTCCATGACGGGCATCGCGGCGTAGGGACCGATATTGCCAAGGCCGAGCACCGCACTTCCGTCCGAGACGACAGCGACGGTGTTTGCTTTCATCGTGTACTGGTAGGCGGCTTCCTTATCCTTTGCAATCACCTTGCACGGCTCTGCAACGCCGGGGGTGTAGGCAAGGGAGAGCGCCTCCCTTGACTTGACGGGGGTTTTTGAGATGGTTTCCAGTTTGCCGTTCCATTCTTTGTGGAGCGCCAACGCTTTTTCCTGTGTGGTCATTTGTTCTGACATAGGTAGATTCTCCTTTTGATTCGTATTTTTTGATTCGTATTTGATTTGTATTGATACAGTCTTCTTATACTTTATAATAAAATATTTAAAATCGCAATAAATTCTTCTTCCTATTTTGTGAAAAATGAGTTATAATAATAAAATCAAAGGATAATTGTTTATAACAATGCTA
>VSNR01000125.1 GCA_009774345.1 Lachnospiraceae bacterium
TCTTTATTATGTCCAACAACATTTTGTCTATCCTGCTTATATCTTAAACATCTAAACTCAAAAAACATCTAAGCCATGTTTTTCTTTTGTATCAATTTTATCTAACTTTCATGGCTTAGATGTATTCCTCATGATTATATCATATCTCTTTTGTAATGTCTCTATATTTCACATAATTTCACATATTTTTCCGTTAAATCTTTGGGTCTTATCATTGTCAAACGCGTTCCAAACGAATCCTCCCCCCATCCTGATTCCGATACAGCCGATACCCACTCATTGGAAAACCTGTAAGCTCCTCCACTGTGCCCACCTCAAAGGAAATCCCATATTCCTCCTTCACAATCAAATAATCGACCTTTGTCAGTTCTTGATAGGATTCATAGGGAAAATAACAGGGGATCTTATCAGTACTCAAATCAATCACAGTATCTTGGAGTAAATTAAGCTCCGTGACGTAGAAGTCTCTGTTGATATAGGTGTCAAAAAGCCTGCTGTCCTCTGACTCCCATCCGCCGTCAGAGATCAAAAGGATTGTGCCCTCGATATTCTGTAGATACTGGTCGGCTTGGGATGCCTGTGCGCGCTGTTCTTTGGTGATGGCATAACGGTAAATGCTTGCCGCGTATCCTGCTGTGCTATTGATGAGATTGATGCTAAGAAACAGTGCTGCAAACAAACGAATAAAACGCTGCCGATCTTTCAGCAGCAGCTGTGTGCCAAAGAAGAGAGCGGCTGCCATGAGTGTGCGGACTGCAAACGCCATCCAATCCGCCTTGCCTATAAATCGAACAAAGAACTCATAGTACACCAGCATTGTATTGTCTACCAGACAGCTTCCACCGCCTGCACCAACCAGGATAAACGCTGCCGAAAACCAATAGATCATAGTTTTCCACAGCCTGACACGGGGCATAATATTATTTTGTGCTGCTTTGTCTGTACAGCAAGCACGATATTCACTGTTATTTGCGCCATCCGACACAGGCTGTCTCAGATGGCAGAGCATTCTGATGTAGAGCGGAAACACAAAAGGTTCCAAATATCTCAAATGCTGTCTGGGAGACCTTTTGCCAAATTCTTCTGGAAGTGTGATCGTATATGCAATCGTGGCGCATCCGATCAGAAATGCCGTCAGTACAAACAGGTCAAACCAGGACTCTTTTTTATTTTTGTCAAAGCACGCTATCGGTATCAGAACAGGAAAGACTCCCAATGCGATCACCGCATATAAGGTATCATAAAGAAATGCATACAGCAGATAACCTATTTTTTCTGGATGCTGGAGAAGAGCCAATCCGCGGACTCCGGTGAGATTAAAACTGCTGTAAGAATTCTGCATGCCATAAAACAGGGTCCTTTTCATTATCAGAAAACTGATCAAAAATACCACGCCAAAGACCGCAGCGCCGATCCATTCCCTTTTCCATGAGGAACGCTGTACCAGCAGGCGTACGGCTGTTGTCAGAAAATATGCCAGTACAAAATAGAGGGCAATTTCCTTACACAGATATGCCAGATAACATAATAAGCCCAACAGCAGATTCCAGCAAATCCGTTCCTTCAAGCTTTCTGAATGCCAAGTGCACCACACACAGTAAATCAGCCATAGAGCAAGCGGCAGATAGACCACCTCACTCATAAAGTATATGCTGTCAAGCAGTGTCGGTAATATTGTCCAAAATGTCAAAATAATATAGGTTTCTCTTCGGTCCAAGAGCATTTTACGGCACAGCGCATACACTGGAAAAACAGAACTCGATATAATAACGCTATTGATGTATCCGATCAGCCGAATCTGGAGCGCAGAAGTTTTTGCCAGAAATGCCGGCATAATGCAGATACTATACAGGATTTTTTGAAAATCGGTGTCCAAATGATGAATCTGTAAGCCCTGTCCTTGAAAGAGGCTTCTCGCAATGCTCACATATCTTAATTCATCGGGATATATGCGCAGCGCCTTTGGGAAGTCGCCAATGACTGACCTGAGCAGTACGCTGCCTGCAAACAGCAGAATCACTATAATATTCAATTTGTTATTTTTTGCTGCGGATTTCATCGCTACCCCTTTATCCCTTTCAACATCCGTTCTAATCTGGTCAATGTCTGTGAGCGCAGTGTAAACAGCAGAATCCAATCCAGCACAATCTCTGCATAATAACTTGCCATGGTATGACGCCCTGACAGGATTTTTAACAATACCTGCGGCTTGATCTTTCCCTTTTTCACGTATTTGGCGGCTGCGATACACTCGTCAAAATTACGCCCATAAATCGTATTTTCATAATACTGGCGAATGGTCTTTCTCGTTTTCTTGATCTCACTGCTTGTCAGGTTGTGGATTGCCTCGAGATATTGTTTGCAGAAAATTGCGCTCTTTAACAATCGAAGTGTCTCTTGGTCACGGATTCGCCCCGCAATGCTGTGATACAGATCCTCAAAGCAAAACTGCTGTTTTTCTGCCAGATTTTCTATATATTTATGCGCATAGGTTTCTGAATGGAGATTCACACGCCAGTAGTATCCGATATGCGAGAGGGTGCTGACGCGCTTTGCCTTGGCGAGCGCTTCTGTCTTGACCAGCAGATCATCCTCAAAGTTTACATATGCCCTGAATTGAAGATCATGTTTCTTCCAAAAATGCATTCGAAACATACAGGACCAAATATGGGGATAACGATTGTTTTTCCCCATTTTGAGAGGCGGGGCAAAGCCATTAAATAACAGAGGGTATAACAATTCTTCTAAAATATGCTCGTTATCATAACAGGCGTCCTCAGACAATTCAAAGGCAGAGTATTTCCCGTCAATACTCCGCCCGACACTGCACATACACAGCTCGCTGCCATCTTGCTCCATCCGCTCGGTCTGTTTCGAATAACACTCGCTATCTACAATATCATCCTGATCGCAGAAGCACAGATATTTGCCGGACGCCTTTGCGATACCATAGTTTCTTGCCGATACTGTTCCGCCGTTCTCCTTGCTGTAGACAATGATGCGGCTGTCCTGCTCCTGCAACTGACGGCAGTACATCAGGCTGTTGTCTGTGGAGCCGTCATCTACGACCAGCACTTCGATATTCTGATACACAGAACGCAAAATACTCTTAATGGTTTCCTGTATATACTTTTCCCCATTATATACTGGGAGGATCACACTTACTTTTCCATAATCATTCATTGTATTTTCCTATCTGGCTATTCTATGTCAATCATCGTGACAGCTGGCTTCGGCTTCCTCTTACACACATCAAGTCCTAAAAAATCCCTTCCAGTCTCATGGCTGTTTGGCTTATCTCGTTTTCATCTGAAAAGGCGGCTCAGTTTCCGTATCCCTGTGACCGAGATATAGGAGCCAGCCGCCGCCAGCCGGTTTTTCAATCTTGCATTGGCATCCCAGAGGACGATGTGCCGGTATTTTTTGATTTCATTGACAAGCTGCTCATATTCTATTCTGTAACTACTGTTATTTTCTATACAGGAGAGCAGTTCAAAGCAGGCGCTGAAATGCCGCGACACTGCCGCCTTGCGCAAACTGGGATAAAATTCCTCCATAAACTGTATACACTCGCCAGTAAATGCAATGTAATCCATTCGGCGCCGGTCAAACTGCTGATTGACAATACTGTCCGCGCGCTGAAGATAATAATATTTTGCTTCACCGCCGCAGACAATCGTATCTGCCGCCCCGAACAATTTGTACATCACAGCTACATCCTCATGCAGCTTTCCCACAGGAAACTGAATTGCATCCGTGTGCATAAAAAGGGATGCATCAAACAGGCGTCCCCACGCAGATGTTATCATTCCCCGCTGATATAATAACTGGCGCAATCCTTCTTCGGTGCGATATACTTTTTCAGAATTCACGCTGTTATGCTTGTCTGTCTGCGTTCCGTAACAGCTGTTTTCATCACCGGGATACACCTTTTGATATCCACAGACCGCAATCTGCGCATGGTGCTTCTCTATCATTCCATACAGATATGCGATATAATCCCCGGCGATAAAATCGTCGCTGTCTACAAATGCAAAATACGTACCTTGCGCGCTTTGCATTCCAGTGTTTCTGGCATCCGACAAGCCTCCATTCTCCTGATGGATGACTCGGACCCGCACGTCCCTTCTTGCGTATTCATCACAGAGCGCTCCTGATGAATCTGTGGAGCCATCATCTACCAGGAGGATTTCGAGGTTCGTATAGGTCTGCGCAAGAATACTGTCAACACAGGCTGCAATATATTTTTCCACGTTATAAACAGGTACGATCACGCTGATTAATGGCTCACTCATCTGCCAGCAATTCCTCCACTTTCTCCGTCATCCTGTCCCACGAGAAACGATACGCCTCTTTCCTCACGTTCTCTACAAATTCTGTTTCCATATGATGCTGAAAATATCTTATCACCGCATCTGCAATCTTCTCTGGATTCTGCGGTTCTACGACATAGCCTGTCTGGTTGTCTGTCACAACGTCGGGCAAGCCGCCTACATTCGTGACGATTACTGGCTTGTCAAAGCCATAGGCGATTTGCACGATGCCGCTCTGTGTCGCCGACTCATAGGGAAGTACCACCAAGTCACAGGCGGCAAAGTATTTTTCTACTTCATTGTCGGGTGTATACCCGTCAATCACCTCAATGCAGTCCTGCACGCCGCAGCGTTTGATCAGTTCGAGATAATCGTCTTTATCTTTGCCAAAGGCGCCTACAATCATCAGGCGAATCCCCTCTATTTTTTGTTTTAGAATGGGCATTGCCTGTATCAGGTATTTCAGTCCTTTGTAATCCCGCACAAAGCCAAAGAATAACAGCAGTTTCTCATCAATATTATAGGATAACATCTGTCTTGCCTGTTCTTTGTTAAGACCATGGACTTGAAATGCATTGTATGTGGGGTGGGGATTATGGCGAAACTGCGCGTCTGGCTTGATGGTAAGCAAGTCTTCTCCATCACTTTTGGCGTGTACCAGAAAAAAGTCTGCCTTTTTTAAGACAAGTTTTGTCAGCAGCTTGTCCATCGGGAAACGCTCATGTGGAAACACGTTGTGGCAGACGAACATTTTTTTGATCTTTTTCCCCAGCGCCGTCTCAAGTATCCAGTAACAGGGGGCAAAATAGGGATGCCACCACTGCATGATGACCAGATCTGGTCTGCACTGTCTGATTTTGCGTGCTACGCCGATGATATTCAAGGGATTTGCTGTATGAATCAGAAATTGCGCTCCCTCTACTTTGAACATATCATTCCTGTAATCTCTCTGTTCTTTTTTAAACAAAAATTTCGGATACTGCATTTTATACGAAATCAGCTCAACATCAAACTTTTTCGCAAGTGCGCGGTACATCAGGCTTGTGTAATGCGCAATGCCGCCCTTATACGGATAAACTGGTCCGATTAAAACAATTTTTTTCATATGCCAACTCCCATCTGCCCGCCATATAAGACCATGAAAAATCACTCACGCCGATGGGCAGTGCTTTATATTTCATCTCTGTCATCTCCTTTCCTAGATCATAACATGTTTTCATAAGACGTGCAAGGCTTCAAAATAGTTGATATCCATGATATACTATGAACAAAACAAGGAGGATTGAATACCATGCTGATTCTAGGTCTGACGAAGACAACATTACTGGATTACCCAGAACATGTCGCCGCTACGCTGTTTACGGGCGGCTGCAATTTCCGATGCCCCTACTGCCACAACCGGGATATCGTCCTGCAAAGCAGCACACTGCCGCCGCTTGCAGAAGACGAGATATTCTCTTTTCTGCGCAAACGGCAGCATGTCCTAAGCGGCGTGTGCATCACAGGGGGCGAACCTACCCTGCATCAGGATTTGCCGGCATTTATTGAACGCATTCGGGCGCTTGGCTATCTGGTAAAATTAGACACGAACGGTTCTAATCCACAGATGCTGTGTTCGCTGATTCAAGACAGACTGATCGACTACTGTGCGATGGATATCAAGAATGCACCTGAAAAATATGCTGTGACTGCTGGCTGTCAGAACCTTGCCGCGGTGAAGGAATCTGTTCAGCTCTTACTGCGCCAGCAGACGGTTCCTTACGAATTTCGCACAACGCTCGTGGCAGAGCTGCACAGCGAGGCAGACCTTGACACGATCGCCAGATGGATTGCGGGGGCTAAGGCGTACTATCTGCAATCTTATGTGGACAGTGAGGGCGTGCTCTGCCCGGGCTTCCATGCGCTCTCCGCCGAAACCCTGCATTCCTGCGCAGACCTCTGCCGTCGGTATGTGCCCAACACATTGATTCGGGGAATATAATATATGGATAAGTTATATTTCCACCCGCTTCATATAATACCCAAAGCAGCCCTGATATAATTTATTGTCCGCATCCTGCTGCATCCGCGCCTCTCCGTTTTCGAAGCCCTCGAATCCAAACATCTGTGCGATTCTCTGTTCTCTCTCGTAATAGACGCCCGGCACACCGAGGTAATACAGGATGTCCTTCTGCGCGTAGCGGAACAGGAGCAGCTGCCGATAATTGTAATACGAATGCAGCACAAAGGAATTGGTCGCAAGCTCGTGATACTTTGCCGCCAGCACCACCACATCCCGCGGCCGGATTAGAATGCTCTGAGCGTCTGGACAAATGTGAATCTCTGGATATATTTTTCGCAATTGCTGCCATTTGTCCGCATGGATTTCCTCGTAAATCTCCTCGCGCAGTGCCTCCTGTGCTGGCTGTTCTGCACTTTTTGCCACCTGCGGCTCCTGCGTAACCAGCTCCGTGCTGGTGCTGGCTGTTGTATTTGTTTTGGGATAGTCATCCCGCAGCAGGCACACACCCTTTCGTGTGCCATACAGCGGAATCTCGACCCGCATACAGCGCGCAAGATCTACCCGGTGGTTCCATTTGATCTTTTCCATGCCATACCCGCCCTTGACCTGCACGGTTCCCATCAAGATCTTCTCATCGTTGCTGTCCACGACATATACCTTGCAGCGGTCGCCGCACTGCTGCGGCACCCCCCGCAGCCCAACGCTAAATCCGCTGTTTTCTACTCTCAAAAAGCCAATGTTACGCTCTTTTTTTCCATTATTCATATAGTCAATATAAAAAAACTGCATACGAAATCCCCTCCATTTATCATGGTTATTCTAATGTATGTCCATGTTTGGGATTTTATGCGAAAAGCTTTGTCCTACAGTTCCTTATTCTAATGAATCAATATATTTCATATAATTGACCACCATGAGCGCAATCTTAAAGGTCAGCGCATCATCAAACTTTCTGATGTCTAACCCGGTAGACTGGTGAAGCTTCTCAATCCTGTAGACGAGCGTATTGCGGTGCACATAGAGCTGGCGTGAAGTCTCTGACACATTGAGATTGTTGTCAAAAAACTTCTGCACTGTCGTCAGAATCTCATCATCCAAATCATCAGGAATATTATCTCCAAAAATCTCTTTCATAAAGATGCGGCACAAATTAATCGGAAGCTGATAAATCAGCCGTCCAATGCCAAGGGTATTATAGGCGCTGATAGACTTTTCCATATAAAAGATCATCCCCACATCACGCGCCATCTTTGCCTCTTTATAGGACTTGGAGACCTCCTTGAGCTCTGACACAATGGTTCCATAGGAAACTTTTGTGATGAGCATGGCCTCTGAGTTGAGCATGTCCACAATCATCTGCGCAGTCTGCTCCACCTCACCGTAGGCATCGAGTGCGCCAACCTCTTTGATCAGGATGATATTCTTCTGTTCCACAGCGGTCAGATAGCATCCCGGCTGGCCCTCAAATATATTTTTTAGCATCTCCATAGAGATATTGTCTTTATCATTCTGCGCTTCGACCAGATAGACTACGCGCGGCGCCTCTGGCGTAATATGGAGTTTCTTTGCGCGATTGTAGATATCCACCAGCAGCAGATTATCAAGCAGCAGATTCTGGAAAAAATTATTTTTGTCAAAGTGCTCCTTGTAGGCGATCACCAGATTCTGAATCTGGCTCACTGCCACCTTGCCAATCATATAGGCATCCGCGCCAGCACCCTTTGCGATCAGCACATAGAGTACCTCTCCATCCTCCAAAATTTTGAGCATATGGACACCGCCCACAATCTGGCTGTCTGCGGGAGAATCTACAAAATTCCGCACCAGCTCCTGTGACACATTTCGGTTGTCAAAGGTGGTTGCCACTGTAATTCCTTCCATATCAATCACACACAGATCAATCCTTGTGATGGTCTTTAGCTCGTCGATGCTTGTCTGAATTACCTGATTTGAAATCATAGTTACCTCCTGAAATTTGATTTAGATGTTAAAACCCGGGTGAAACATTCCACCCGGGTATATTTTCAGTGTTATCATACAAATTAGTTTGTGATAATCTTCTCTGTCTCTTTATCAAATACATGAATCTTCTCGATATCAATTGCAAATTTTACCTTGTCGCCGGGTCTTGCAGTTGTTCTGGGATCAACTCTTGCGGTGATCGGGAACTCTGCCAGATCTGCATACAGGAATACTTCTGCACCGAGCAACTCGTATACACGAATTGTTGTCTCAAATGTGCTCTCAGACTTTGCTTCTACCATCATCTGAGAATCATAAATATCCTCTGGTCTGATACCGAATGTTACAGTCTTTCCGCTGTATCCGCCTTCAATCAGCTTCTTTGACTTTGCAGGAGGAAGTGGAATAGAAAGTCCAGCTACCTTCAAGTTTGCTGTATCACCCTTAATATCTACTGTGGCATCAATGAAGTTCATCTGCGGAGATCCCATGAATCCTGCTACGAACAGGTTCTGCGGCTTCTCATACAGGTTCTGCGGTGTGTCTACCTGCTGTACCACGCCATCCTTCATAACAACGATACGGGTACCAAGTGTCATAGCCTCTGTCTGGTCATGTGTTACGTAGATGATGGTTGTGCCAAGTCTCTGATGAAGCTTTGCAATCTCGATACGCATCTGTACACGGAGTTTTGCATCCAAGTTTGAAAGAGGCTCATCCATGAGGAATACCTTAGGATTACGCACGATTGCACGACCCATCGCAACACGCTGTCTCTGTCCACCTGACAAAGCCTTGGGCTTTCTGTCGAGGAGTGCTGTCAAGTCAAGAATCTTAGCTGCTTCCTTAACCATCTTATCAATTTCATTTTTGGGAACTTTTCTTAATTTAAGACCGAACGCCATGTTGTCATATACAGACATATGAGGATACAAAGCGTAGTTCTGGAATACCATCGCGATATCTCTATCCTTTGGCTCAACGTCATTTACTACTCTGTCGCCAATCCTTAACTCGCCGGAAGAGATGTCCTCAAGACCTGCAACCATACGAAGTGTAGTAGACTTACCACAGCCTGAAGGTCCAACGAAGATGATGAACTCCTTGTCAGCAATCTCAAGATTGAAATTCTTAACTGCTTCAAAACCATTAGGATATACTTTACAAACGTTTTTTAAAGATAAACTTGCCATATTAAAATGCCTCCCGAAATTTTTGAATTTTTTGTTTCGTTGAAAGTATAAGCCACTTAGAACATTGTACTGGACATCTTTCAACAAGTTATTTTGCATGTTCTTAGTATAAAATAAAATCGTTGAAAATGCTATGCCATAAATCCACAAAGTTTTTTATAGGCTTATGTAACAATTGCTTACCCGGTGTCAGGCAGTCCAGAATTTGCCATATCCTGTAAGCAATTTGTCCAACTGGACACTTTGTTTCTGTACATTATAGACAAAACCATATGTTTATTTTGTCACTTATTTTCATTGTTTAAGCTCTTTTCAGGCACTTCCACAAATTTTCCATTGCGGAATACCTTCACCATCTTCCCCTCCCGCTCGATGCGGTCGCTCTCGGCAAAAATCCCGCTGTCCGCCTCAGAAGGGTCTGTCACAGGCGCCTCTGTGCCTGCCGCAAACGCTTCCTCATACCTTCTGAACACGCGCAGCAGCAGAAAGGACTTCAGATAAACGATCAGTCCAAATGCCAGCAGAATCAGGATGGGCAGGCTCTGCGGCACGAAGTAGAATACCACTACCGGCACTGCGTACACGGCGATCAGAAGCACCGTTGTCGGCAGATGTGAGAGCGCCATCAGAAACGAGTTTTTGATCGTGTATCTGACAGGATTGATAAACCGTGCCTGCAACGGAAACATAAACACGACCCCCATGAGCAGAATCATCGTCACAGTCACCATGGCAAGCCGTATCCACCGTGAAAACTCAATGCCGGAGTAGACAATAATGGTGTAGTCCACCGACAAAATCCCAATGACCAGCAGCACGAGCAGCCACATGACTGTCGCCTGCTTGAAATTATCCTTGAACGCTTTGAAGAACCCCCTGACAATGTAGGTTTCTTCATTTTTTACCATTTTGAATGTCATATAGTACGCCGCTGAGACTGCTGCCCCAACCGTAACGACTGGAATACTGCATATGATAAGCAGCAGGTTCAGTATCATGATATCCGCGATTTTGCTCAAAAAGTTCATCAGCGGACTGTCAAGCTTAAACATGAAATATCTCTCCTCTCTGTTTGATGCAAATTATACAAGGCTGCTGTACACTTGGTTATAATTGCGCTGTAGCTTCTGGTGCGTCACCAGCGCCATATCCGCGCGCTGCTTCGCCTTGTCCATGATCTCGTCGTAATATTTCAGGAACGTGTCCGCCACGATGCCCTCGTACTTGCCCGAAATAATGCCATTGTTCAGGTCATCTACAATCTGCTCCTTCGTGCGGGCTTCCCTGTAGGGCTTTGGCTCCATGGAGTTCACCACCTGCTCAGAGATCTGCAAGATCGCCTCCTTCTGCCCCATGACGCTCGCCTTGAGCCCGCGGGGATAACCATTTCCGTCAAAGCGCTCATGATGCGCCGCCGCAACCTTGATAATCTCCTTGGAGAGCTTGTTTTCCAGCGTCTTTTCCATAATTTCCACATGCGTCTTGATGAGGTTCTTCTCCTCCTCGCCCAGTTTCCTCGGCGCTTTGAGCAGTTCTACAGGAATGGCGAGCATTCCGATATCATGGAGCATCGCTGCATAGTACACTTCATTCTTGTCAAGCTCACTCAGTTTCAGCTTTCTGCCAAGCTCACGGCACACATAGATGGTCGCCACGGTCTCTGATACGGTCTGTTCCTCCTTGAGTCCGGTGCAGTACATGAGCATCTTTAAATACTTTTCCTTCTCATCGTCAGACAAAAGGACATACTCAAGACTTTCCGCATACTCGTCCTTAAAGGTTTTATTCCTGAGCTTGGTGAAGATATCAAACTCCTCCACCGCGGTGTCCAAAAGCCTGCAAATCTTAGGGTCAAATTTTGTACCGGCATAATTGTGGATCAGCTTATGGTCAAATTTTGCCCCGAATGAGCGCTGCCATACATCCATAATCTCAGCCACTTTCAGCGCCTCAAGCTCAAAGCGGTACCGATAGTCCATGTCCTTTGTCTTGTTGTAGTCTGTATGATGATAGAGGATGATCTTGGACTGTTCCTCGAGCGGCGAGAGATATTTGAGAAAGAGGTATCCATAGACCGAGTGCGGCATTGGATTTTTCGCCTCAAAGGTCAGCTGCTTGCGCACATCGTCTGTCTTGAACGCCCCGATATCGTGCAGCAGCGCCAGCACCATAAAATCCGCAATCTCATACTTTTCATACGTCCCCTGAATCTCCAAGATCTTCGACATAATGTAGCTCACCCGCATACTGTGATGCGCCATGGACTTGTTCATCAGCCTGAGCGTCTCATAAATCAAATCTACCATATTTCTACTTGTTATATATTCTACAGCCATAGTTCCACCCCTTGTATTTTCATTTTATAAAATTTCAAATAATTACGTATAAATTCTGCGCATCATCGGCGTGTAGCGGATTCCGTCCCTAGACTGCTCCCTGTCGGTATCCACAAATCCCAGACGATGATAAAAACCTGTCGCATAGAGCGCGGCATCGACTGTGATGCTGTCATGCCCTTCCTCTGTCAGTACATACCTGCTCACATAGTCGATCAAGCCCCTGCCAATCCCCATTCTGTGATACTGCCCGTCCACAAACAGGAGCGATATGTGCGTCTCATTTCTAAGGCTGATCATCCCCACCATCCTGCCGTTGTCATACGCCCCAAAAAGCTGGTACGAACCCAGCATAAACATTTTGTACAACACGGTGTCCGTGATAAAATCCTGAAAGCTCTCAATCCCCTCCAAGGTACAGTCACACGCCTCAAACTGCATAAATGTGCGCCATGCAAGCGCCATGGCATCATCCCATTCACTGCGGTAAGCCGGTCTTACGGCAATCCTTACGGGTTTGATGATATTGCGTCCAACTCTTCGCCCAAACTCCAATTCTTCTGTCACCTTCTCACTCTAAACAAAATAGTTTTTTAATCAGTATAGCACATTTTTTTTAAATTGTATATTATTCTGAAAAGAATAATTACGATACGAATTACAATAGAAAAAGCACAGACGCGAACTTGTGTCTGTGCCTTGGCAACTCCACTATTGGCAGATAAAGAACCGCTCCAGTGCATTGACGGCAGCGCCTTCGTCATTCCCGTCAGCAGCAATCGTCACATTCATTCCCTCAGAAGGGTTAAAGGCAATGATTCCCATAATACTCTTGGCATTGATCTTGTACTTATCATACTCCAGCAGGACCTCACTCTTGTACTGGCTGGCAATCTGCACGATCTCTGCCAGTGGGTGATCATATTTTTTCTCGATTTCCTTTACCATAACTTGTTTCTTTAACACACCGAATCCCTCCGTTACATTGACCAATTAATGTTACATGCGACGCAAAAGCGGCGCGTAATATTGCAAAATGATATTCTTTCTTATGTATAATAATTCATCGCATAATTTGAAAATGGATTTTGTAATATAAACCATGTATTAT
>VSNR01000126.1 GCA_009774345.1 Lachnospiraceae bacterium
CTATAAAACATGCTACAAGTACTGGAATTATGTGGCATTGTGAAAATAATTTAGAGCAAGGCTCACGGATTCAGGGAATTGTTAAATGTAGACAACCAACAATATCCAGAAGAAATAGTTAAAGAAGAGTATTCTGAATATAGATATGAAGATGATATGCCGGAGGTTAATCGTTCTGCATCAGAGTATATCATTAAAGATAGCAATATTCGTTATCTGAGCGAAGAGGATTTGCAAGGCTTGAGTGCAGATGAGTGCAGATTGGCAAGAAATGAAATCTATGCAAGAAATGGCAGAAAGTTTGAAGATGAGGAATTGCTAAATTATTTCAATTCATGCAGTTGGTATCATGGAACTATAGAGCCAAATGATTTTCAGGAAAATATGTTAAGCGATATTGAAATAACTAATAAAAATCTTATCGTCGAATATGAGAAAAAGATGGGATACAGATGAAGGGTATCGTAAGAATAAATGTTTTGTTTTGATTACGATAGAGGTTGGTTAAACAAGTTTGATATGAGTTGAGTGTATTAAATTGGGTAAAAAACATTCCTTTAATACATATATAAAGGTAAGGAGAAACTTATGATTATTGAATTTTCGAATGAAGAGGTTAGAAAAGAATATGAGGCGAAGTATGAACATTTGAAGAAAATAGCGGATGAAAAGATTAATGATAAAGCGTATTTATGGGATGCAACAGTACAAAGATATGCATCAAAGATGATTAGGATCAATAAGATTCTTAATTCTGAAGGCATTAAGAAACAAATTACAAACAAAATGTTTAAAGATATAGAAACCTTTTTGAAAAAGTGTTCCAATGCAGAGTTTCACATAGCATTGGTTGGTGCTATTAAGGCAGGGAAGTCAACACTCATAAATGCATTATTAGGTTATGAGTATGCGTCAACAAAGGTTACACCTTGATCATTGGTAGAAATCCGAAGAATTTATTTGTGACGAAAGAAAATTTGTTTGAGCTTGTGAGTGAAAAGCGGGAGGAGCAGACAGTACTGAGGATGATAGATTATCTGTAAAATAGGATTGTAAAAATGCAGAAGAGGCGGTTGGATGGTGATAATGCGGGATTTTTCAGTAACCTAGCTGCTATCTGCAAAAAACTTTAAAGAAAAGTACTATTGACTTTCCTCCCTGCGCTTGCTAGAATAGAAACATAAATGAAGTGTTGTGGTATATAAATGCTCAGGTCGAAAGTATCGTCCTTCGCCGTAAGGCGGGGGATTTTTCTATGCACACGGGCACCCTAAGGAGGATCGAATGAAACGGGGAAAATTGAGACGGATTTCGGTGGACGGCAAGGTCTACCGGTGGAACTATATGTATGACGATATGGATTTGGTAAATTATCCATATTCCTATTATGTGTTTGTGCCGGAAGAAAATCCGCGGTGCAAAGTCAGCGTATATTTTACGAAATACGCGCCACAGATGAAGCTGGATGTGTATGTTGCGGAGGGGACAATCTGTCAATATCAGGGAGAGCCAGCTTTGATGAATCTGTGCAGACCCTTTTTTGCGGCACAGGTGATCAGGTATGTTTTTGCGCACTGCTGTCAGGATACAGACAGGGGCGAGGTCGAAATCCGGGACGGGGAAGCGGTCTTGGAAAGTTTGGGATATTCAGACTTTTATTATTCTACAGTTCCTTATGTATAGGGCATCCAGAGGAACGAGTCTGGTGCGCTAAACTGCCACTGTCTCAATAGGATAAAAAACGAAAAGCAAAGGAGCTAGCCAATGATACAGCTTATAAAGGGAGATATCACGAAAATAACAGATGTGGATGCCATCGTCAATGCTGCAAACAGCAGCCTGCTCGGCGGGGGAGGCGTTGACGGGGCGATACACAGGGCGGCAGGACCAGAGCTGCTTTTTGAGTGCCGTTTGCTTGGCGGCTGTAAGACAGGACAGGCGAAGCTGACCAAGGCATACCGGCTTCCATGCAGCTATATTATTCATACGGTCGGACCTGTGTGGAATGGTGGAATGCACAACGAGGATAAGCTGCTGGCAGATTGTTACACCAATTCGCTCAAGCTGGCGGCAGTGCATGGGATCAATACCATTGCATTCCCATCTATTTCGACAGGGATCTATGCATTTCCAGTGGAACGGGCGGCAAGAATTGCGATACGAACAGTCCGGCAGTTTTTACAGGAAAATCCAGATTTATTTGAACGGATTGTGTGGGTTTTGTTTGATGATCACACACTGGCTGCTTATCAGAAGGCGGTGTCAGATGAGCAGTAAGGATCTGTTTATTATGGTGTTGGGCATGATTGTCGTCGGCGGACCCTACGCAGTGCTGGTCATTGGCAGCCTGACCGTCAATGCTAACGAAAAAAAATATATGGCAGAGCAGCGAAGTACTGGCAGGGACAAACAGCGCATGCTTGATTTCATGCAGATTGTGATGAAGGAATATTATCGGGAATACACTTATGTGGCAGGGGGCGACATCATATCGACAGGCAGATATTCGGCGAACTATTATCCATATATCGTAGGATTTAACGAGAAAGATCTGGTCATTATTTCTTATATTGCACAAAATGGCGCACTGATTTGCAGGAATGTCCTGCCGGTGGACTGGAGCTGTATGCGGTTAAAATACCGTGTTTTTTCCAAAGGCGTGAAGCTTATTTTGAAACTGGGAAAAACGAAACTGCGGATCAAGGTCAACCGCGTGGCGATGTCAGACGGATCGGAAAAATTTGATAAACCGCTTGGCATTTTTCAGGAGAACGAGGTGGATATGCTGATTATAAGCCTGCTGCGGATGCAGAAAAAGATACAGACAGGAGTATAAGAGGGATGCATCAAAGAACGTTTAAGACGATGCTGGTGGTTCTTGCATCATGCACTGGAATTAGTATTTTGATCATGGAGTTTCTGTTTTTGTGCTTTGGAGAATGGCGCGTTTGGCTGGCGGCATTTCGCAAGCCGGTTGACTTGTTCTCGACTTCGTGTGATTTGACACAGCTTGAGGAGTTTGATGTTGTCAGGGGAACGATTCGGGCGTTGGGTGGAAGTTATTCGTATACATATGACAATGGCATTCAGGACACCGCGTACTATTTTGTGCTGCCAGTTGATAGTGATCGTCATGAGACTTTTTATTTGGGAATCCGGGAGACAAGGGGTAGAAAAGAGGATTTTCGCAAGCTGGCTGTGCGGACAAAACATGACGTCAAACCCGTGAGAATTGTTATGGGAAATCCTTGGGAAGATGACTTTTTGAAACAGGAGGAACAGGTTTCAGGGGAGCCCATTTATATAGAAGGATTTGTTCATAAGATGGATGAATACCAGTATCAGTGTTTTCTTACATGGCTGGAAAAAGCTGGAATTTACGAACCTGCGCAGGCTGACGGACGGTTTCTTCCTTATTATATAGTGGAGACGGAGATTGTCCGTTATCAAAAGTCAGCCGTGGGGGCGCTCATTGCGGCTTTGGCAGGTGTTATACTGATTGCGGGCAGCATATCGGCGGTGGTTCATCAGAAAAGAAGGCGTCAAAGTCAGAAGTATGTGACCATTCACGGGACGGTATATTCAAAAGAATATTTGCAGCCGGTCAATGATCTGATGATGAATCTTGAGTTTATGATGGCGGTACAGACGCTCAGCAGGATTACCGGGCTGGATATGACAGCGGCAGAGAAAGTGATCCGGCACTGGGATCGCTATTGGTATTAGGATTTGGAAAAAGACGGCATGAGGAGGATTTAGATGAAAATCGACAGACAACGGGCGCTCAGGGCTTTTCAGGAATACACTTGTCACTATGATGTTGCGGACGAAAAAGTAAAATTAAAAATTGACCATACATACAGGGTGTGCAGTCTCTGCCAGCAGATAGCGGAACAGTCGGGATTTGACCAGGAAGAGACAGAATTGGCATGGCTGACAGGACTTTTGCACGATGTCGGGCGCTTCGAGCAGCTCAGGCAGTATGGCACCTTTATAGATGCGCAGTCGATCGACCACGCAGAATTTGGCGCGGACATTTTATTCAGGGAAGGAAAAATCAGGGACTATATCGAGGATGCTTCGGAGGATGAACTGCTTGAAAAGGCAGTGCGGTGCCACAGTGCGTACCGTGTGCCCGTGCAGTATACAGCGCGGGAGAAACGGTTTGCAGATCTGTTGCGCGATGCGGACAAGATTGATATTTTAAAGGTCAATATTATTGTGCCGATTGAGGAGATTTATAATGTGTCCACGTATGACCTCATGCACTGTCAGGTGACAGAGGAAGTCATGCAGGCATTTTTTGAGGAGCACGCAGTGCTTCGCAGTCTGAAAAAAACGCCTGTTGACAATGTGGTTGGACATATTTCGCTGGTGTATGAGCTGGTCTATCCCATAAGCTGCAAGCTGGTATGCGAACAGGGTTACTTAGACAAGCTGATGAATTTCCAGTCCGAGCTTCCAGAGACCAATGCGCAGTTTGTAAAGATTCGGGAAAAGATGGCGGCATATATGCAGCGAAGAGAGGGTAGCAGTGTTTTATGAAAAGGATAACGCTTGATGCGCTTTCAAAAAAATATAAATTATTGGATTACAGGGAGCTCTACACAAAAGTAATTGCGCTGATTCAGGACAACAAAATAAAGCCGGTAAAAGCGTCTGGAATGAATGGAAAGTCGCCAGCCTTATATAAGGAGTACTGGATTGTCGAGGAAAAACAGGATGTGACCGGCTATTTGAACGAACTAAATTATGAGCTTGTGCCGTTGATTGCGACCGATTATTACCGGGCGCACATGGAACAGTATCTCGAGGACAGACCTTGGGTACTTCTTCTAAATGCGTATATAAAGCGGGATAAATTTATGACACAGATGTCAGAAAATGAACGAAGTTTTGATATCTGGCACAGAGAAAAGTTTTTGAAGCAGGAGCAGGGGAAAAAGATTTTAAAGCGCTGTGGTTTAGATATCGCGCTCTTAAATTATTACAGGACGACAGAACCGATCGCGTATTATTGTGCGACAAGGCAGACACCGCAGCAGCTTTTGATTATCGAAAATAAAGATACTTTTTATAGCATGCGGAAGCGATTGACAGAATGCCAGTCATTAGAGAATATATCTGGGCAGTCCGTGTCAGGAGAGGGACTGCAAAATGAGCTGTACAGCGTGTCGCGTACAATCTGTGGAGAATCGATCGGCACGTTGATTTATGGCGCGGGAAAAGGAATCCTTGCGGCATTTTCTGATTTTGATCACAGCGGCGAGCCCTACATGACAGCGCAGGGCAACACGATTCTTTACTTTGGTGATCTGGATTATGAAGGAATTGGCATCTATGAAAATTTTGCGTCTGCCTATGGCACGCAGTATCGGATTTTAGTTTTTCGAACTGCGTATGAACGAATGCTGACAAAGGCAGAGCGCATTGGTATAGCGCACCTTCCTGCCACGAAAGAAGGACAGAACCGAAAAATTGGCAGTTTATTTTTAGACCAGTTTTCACAGCCGCAGCAGGATAAAATGAGAGAAATATTAGAGTCAGGCAGATATATTCCGCAGGAAATCCTGAATATTGAAGATATGGCATAATGGTTATTGGTTACTGTTTGCAGGTCAGGAAAAGTATCAAATCTGATTGCAGGCGTTGATTGCGGTATGGTATAATATAATAATTGAAGAGAAACCAGAAGACGTCTCATAAAAAAATATAAGGAGCAACAATGCAGTATGAATTTTTAAAGCAGTTCACCAGGAGAATGAAGCATGTCGGCATGTATGCGCTTCTTCTGCAAAACAGTATGGCAAAACAGACGTGGAAGCAGTTTGGTTTTATGACGGCGGATGAGCAGATCAATCTGATTTTTGCGGTGATGCTGTACATTATGGAGCAGTCTCTGCGGGAGGTGCGCTGCACGATGGACGACATTGGCGCGTATATTGACAACCTCAATGCCGGTTATTTCCAGAAAAGTATGTCCTATGACGACTGCAAGAAACTGGGGGATTTTGTCGTGAATGTGATTTTGTCCAACGAGGGCAGGGCGATGTACTTTGAGGGATATGATTTCGACAGCAGGACATACAAATCCATGAATATCAGCTATATTGCAAACCGTGTGATCTATGTGGAGGAGGGCGTCAGACGTACCACTTATCATTTGACGGAGGACGGTTATAACCTGATGCTGTCCACGCTTGAGATTGAGAATAATATGAAGCTCACAATTCACGAGATGATCTTTAAGATGCATCTGGAAAAGCAGAGCTATGACAAGGCGGTTGATGAGGTCAAAAATATCTTTAATTATATGCGGATACAGCTTCAAAAAATTGAGGAGGCAATGCTGCGCGTGCGGCGCAATGCGCTGAGTTACTCGGTTGCAGACTATGAGGCGCTGATGCTGGAAAATATGGAAACGATCCGTGACACAAAGGAAAAGTTTACAGGCTACCGTGAGATGGTCCGGCTCAGGGCATCTGAGCTCGAACAGCAGAATATCAATGTGCGCAAGCTCGATGCTAAGGAGGAAGAAAAGCTGGAAAATCTGCGTATCATTGAGCGCTATCTGAACCGCTCGCTTGATGAGCATCAGAAGATTTTGAATCTGCATTTTGATTTGAAGATATTGTATGACAAAGAATTGCAATCCCTTGCCGAGATGTCGCTCATTCAGCGCTTTTCCATTCGGACAGAACTCTATGACAAACTCTTAGAACAGCCGCAGTATCTGGAAAATATTGATCTTTTTTTCAGACCGCTGTTTCACCAGCAGCTTCCCAAGATTTACAATTTAAATAAGTGTATGGAGTTGCAGCGCCCTGTCAGGAAAAAGGCGGAGGAGGATGTGGCGGAGCTTCTTGATTTTGACGAGAAACAGTGGCAGGAGGAGCTCGAGCGCAAAAAGAGGGAGAAGCTCAAACAGTATGAGAACAGTCTGGCATTTCTCCTGGATGCGGCGCTCGAGAAAGGCAGTTTGTCCATGATGGAGCTCAAAGGGCTTATCGAACAGGATCCGGCAGCGCGGGAAACCTGCATTCCGTCGATTGATGTGTTCAAGGAGATTATGGTGGAGCTGATGAAGAACCGCGAAATCTGCATTGAGACACTGCGGAAAGAAAAGAGCGAGTTCATCACGGAGCAGGCGGCTGATTTTCAGTTGAATGATATGCTGCTTTCACTGACAGAGAAAAATACAGGCGCTGGCAGGGACAGAAGGAAGATTCAGAAAATTTGCACAGAGCGCACGCATGATGGAATGGTTGTCGCGTTTGAGCGTGTGCCGGATGCATTTGGAAAGGAGCGCACGATTCGGTGTACGAATGTCGTGATTCGCATTGAGTAGAGACAGTAATGGAAGTACGGGATAGAGAAGTACGGGATAGAGATAAGAAATGAACAGGAGAAGAAAATGGCATACGAAATGGAAGAAATACGTCTCAGCCAGCAGATTTTTTATTACCTTCTCGAGCACTTTGAGCTGCGGGAGGAGGAGGCTGCCGGGCTGTACAGAGCGTATGTGGAAAAGGAGCAGGTGCAGCTTCTGGTTAAGAGTCAGGGAGAGGAGGCGCACAGCAGCATTGAGCGGTACGGTGACGTGATTTATCTGATTCCAAAGGAGGAGAATGTTTTCTTAGGCTTTTCGAAGGCAAAATTAAAGGAGACACTCTGCAAGTCGGGCGGGACAGACAAGGATTTTTATCTGTCACAGTTTGTGATTCTGACACTGCTGTCAGAATTTTATGATGGGCAGGGTGCAAGTGCAAAGTCGAGGGATTATATTCGTGTGGGCGAACTGCAAAACTGTGTGACAGATCGGCTCAAAAACGGCGTGGAAAACACATCCGATGAGGAAGAAGAAAAGAATGGTCTGGCGTTTCGCAATATGCAGGAAGCCTATGAGTCGCTCAAATCGGATGAGCGTGGGTCGCGGGCGCGGACGACAAAGGAAGGATTTTTACACCATATTTTTGTGTTTCTCGAGAACCAGGGATTAATTGAATATGTGCAGGAGGACGAGATGATCAAGACGACAAAGAAGCTTGACAATCTGATGGACTGGAATCTCCTGAATCAAAATAATTATCAGAGAATCTGTAAGGTATTGTCAGGAAACCATCAAGGAGGCAGTGATGAGTAAAATAAACGCAGTGAGATTGATTAATCTGAATTATAACAACAATACCATGCGCGTCAGCGACGACACCTTTCAGATGCAGGGGCGCAGTACGCTGATGTCACTGCAAAACGGGGGCGGTAAGTCTGTGCTGGTGCAGATGATGATCGCCCCGTTTGTACATAAGCGGTTTCGGGATATAAAGGACAGAACGTTTGAGAGCTACTTTACGACCAGCAAACCCACGTTTATTATGGTAGAGTGGCAGTTAGACCGCGGCGCGGGATACTGTCTTGTCGGTATGATGG
Source organism: Lachnospiraceae bacterium (assembly GCA_009774345.1). Classification (GTDB taxonomy): domain Bacteria; phylum Bacillota; class Clostridia; order Lachnospirales; family Lachnospiraceae; genus COE1. The sequence goes on from VSNR01000126.1 coordinate 8,428, forward strand.
TGCGCAGGAGCCAGCTTTCGGAGGAGGACGATGACAACCGGCTTGAGCTGATGACTTTTATCTGCGAGTATAGCGGCAGATGCGCGCAGGATCTTTATCATCTGCCTGTGGTTGAGAAAAAGAATAAAGAGCTGGTTCTTAAAAGCTACCGCGAGTGCAGGCAGCTTTTTGAGACGTACAAGAAAGACAGCGCGCTGAAATTTTACTGTTATGACATGAACAACAGCGCTCAGGCCAGACAATATTTTAATAAGCTTGAAGAGTATCAGATCTATTACAGAGAGTGGGAAAATATTATTCAAAAAATCAACCTTGAGGAGTCTGGCCTCTCCAAGCTTTTTTCTGACTGCCGCGATGAGAAGGGATTGATCGAAAAGTGGTTTCTCAATTCGGTGGAGAGCAAGCTCAACAAAGAGAAAGACCGAATGAAGGAATTTCAAACCATCATAGAGAAATATGTCATTTCCTACAAGGCAAATCAATCGAAAATAGAGCGCAGAAATACCATTCGCCAGTTTCAGCAGGACGCAGTTGAGATCGCTTCCGGCGCGGAGGAGTACAAGCTTGTGACAGACAGGGTGGAAGAGCAGGAAAACAGCATTGCAGGATTTCGCGCGCTGCTCGCACGCATGGAGACTGCGCAGAATGATGCGAAGAAAGCACTGCTTGACGACAAGGCAGTGTGCGGCGCCGAGCTTGCGCGCATCGAGTATGAAAAGTATTCTTATGAAATACAATGTCTTTTGGACGCACTTTCGTTTCATGTGAGCAACCGTGATATGATTGGCGTGGAGCGCGACGCATTGGAACAGGAGACACAGCAGATCGAGACCCTGCTGCACAAGATGGCGCTCTCGAAGCAAAACGCGCAGGTGCAGGAACTTCGGCAGGAGGAGTGTACGCTCAGAGAACGGCTCAAGGTGCTGCACGAGGGGGAAGGGCAGTTAGAGCCAGAGCGCAGGGCGCTTGGAAATGCGCTCGGCAGGCATTATGAACAGCTTGCCGCCGAACTTGCAGCTTTGATAGATGAAAATGAGAAGGCGTATCAGCAGGAGACACAAAAGCAGCAGGAGTTTCTGGACAGGCAGCAGTGGCTGGATGACACGATTATCGGGCTGATCACGCAGATCAGTACCTGCAGAGAACGAATGAATGGGTTTCGGCGGATTGAGGACCGTTTTAATGAGGAATATCAGGAAACGTTTGCACGCAATATTGTGGGCGAGTACGAGCCGGGGCTGCTGGATATCAAAGACAAACAGTATGAGAAGGAGTTTGAGGAAAATACAAGAAACTGTACTGCGCACAAAAAGCAGCTTGACGAGGCAAATGAACGGCAGAAGTCCCTGCTGCGGGATATCGAGGACAGGCAGCAGGAACAGATTCGGCAGGAGTTTCGGCTGGCTGATCTGGAACAGGAACATACTGAATTGGAGCAGGAGCTCTCCGAGCGGCTTGTCATGATGCGCTATTTCGAGCTTTCTTCAAGTGAGCAGTGGAATATGGACAAAATTCTTGTCGCAGCCGACAGGAAGCTTGCGGTGTGCGAGCAGGCAAGACGGATGCTCGAAAAGGAGGAGGATGCGCTGCAAAAGGAGTATGTGCGTCTCACGCAGGGAAAAGTGCTTGAGCTGCCAAAGGAGCTTACGGCGCTGTTTGGCAGGCTTAACATCAATGTCGTTTACGGCATGGACTGGCTGCGCAAAAATGGTTACCCTGCGCAGAAAAATGAGGAGCTTGTGCGCAGACAGCCGTTTCTTCCGTATGCGTTGATTCTCTCAAGACAGGATATCGGCACGCTTGCCGCACATGACCGGGAGGTCTGTACCTCGTTTCCGATTCCGATTATCCTGCGCGAACAGCTCGAGGAGAGCATGGTGTCACAGGAGAGCGGACTTCTTGAATTGCAGGGCGTTCATTTCTTTATGTGGTTTAATGAAAAGCTGCTGGACGAGGACGCGCTGCGCCTGCTCGTGGCGGAGAAGGAGCAGCAAATACAGGATAAAAGAGCGCAGACAGCGACGCGTAAAAAGGAGTATGAGGAATATTTTGAAAAGAGAGAGCGCCTGAAAAATCAAAGACTCACGCGCGAGATTTACGATAAAAATATGACACAGATGTCAGAAATGAAGGCATCATTGGAAGCGCTTGCCAAAGCGGTGCAGGTATTAAGATCAGATACGCAGAAGAATGAGGAGCAGATTCGTAGTCTGACTGCTATGATTGCAAAGGAACAGCATTTATTAGAAAAAATGCAGCAGCGAGAGAAAGCCTTTGCCCTGTTTTGCAGGGAGTATGAAAGCTATATCGAATGCATGGAGCAGATGAACCGCAGCCAGAGAGAGCAGGAACGGCACGAGCAGAACCGCAGACTTGTCAAAGATGCAATTGAGGCAGGCAGAGAGCGCATGAAGAGTATCGAGCGCGCACAGTCAGAGCTTGACAGGCGGAGTCTGGACTATAAAAATAAATGCAGCATCTATGAGCCGTATCGCATGACAGCAGTGTCAGAAATCGCGCTGCCGGCGTCCATACAGGAGCAGGAGGCGCGGTTTGAGGCAATTACGTCCAAAATGTCCATGCAGGTGCAGGATTTGGAAAAGCAGCTACAAAAGACTGCTGCGAATCTGAACAGACAGCACAAGGAGCTCGAACGGCTGTCGGGGAAATACCATCTCACAGAACAGGATTGGGCAGAGATTTCGTATGATGAGAAGGAGGAAGCGCATCAGGAAATACTTCTTGAGGACAGGCGCGGCAAATGGAAGTTAAAGGACAGGCAGTGGAATGATGAGGATAAGGAAACCGCAGTCTGTCAGAGCCGAATCAGCGCCAAAAAGAAGGATATGCTCGAAAAGTGCGGCAAGGAGGAGGCGCTTGCAAAGGAACAGATCAAGACAACCGAATTTGCATCGGCCGTGAATCAACTGCACTTTCGTATCCAGGGGATTGAGGAGGAGATCGAGAAAGTGGAGCAGCGTCTGAAGGCGTTCGGGGAAAATTTAAGCACGCTCGCAGCGTATGAGGATTTAGTGTGCAGCCATGAGCCGCAGTGGGAGACGGATATCACACTGCTTGGCGAGAAAGAACTGCGTGACTTCCAGGGGCGTCTGCTGCGCGATTACAGAAATTTAAAGGAGGAGCGGGCGCACAAAAAGAGCCGTCTGACTGCCTGTCTCTATAAAATGATGCAGAAGGACATTTATCAGGAGGATTATTACAGAAAGCCGTTGGAGTCCATGCTTTCCTTGACAGACAATGCAGTTATGACGCTGGCACAGCTCGACACGACGCTGCGCTCTTACGACAGTCAGATGGAAAAGCTGGCTGTGGATATTTCTCTTGTGGAGAAAGAGCGGGCGCGCATCACAGCGCTTTTGGGGGAATACTGTCAGGATGTACACAGTAATCTGGGGCAGATCGACAGCAATTCGACGATTACGATTCGGGAGAAGGCGGTCAAGATGTTAAAATTGCAGCTTCCAGACTGGTCAGAGCAGGAAGGCATGTATCAGTTAAAGCTGGGGGACTTTCTCGACGAACTGACTGCGAAGGGAATAGAAATTTTAGAGAAAAATGAAAACCCACAGGAATATTTTGGCACGAGGATCACGACACGAAACCTTTATGACAGTATTGTCGGTATTGGCAATGTCCAAATCAAGCTGTACAAGGTTGAGGCACAGCGCGAGTATCCGATTACCTGGGCACAGGCAGCAAAAAATTCCGGCGGCGAGGGATTTCTGACCGCCTTTGTCATTCTTTCCAGTCTGCTGTACTATATGCGCCGCGATGAGACGGACATCTTTGCGGACCGAAATGAGGGCAAGGTGCTAGTCATGGATAATCCCTTCGCGCAGACGAATGCCGCGCATCTGCTCAAGCCCCTGATGGATATGGCAGACAAGATGAACACGCAGCTTATTTGTTTTTCCGGGCTTGGCGGATATTCCATCTATGAGCGGTTTGACAATATTTATGTGCTGAATCTCGTCGCTTCGAATCTGCGCAGTGGGATGCAGTACCTGCGCGGGGAGCATCTGCGCGGCACAGAGGAGGAAGTGCTCGTGAGCGCTCAGATCGAAGTGATCGAGTAATTTTGAGTAACAGTTCAGCTTTGCCGAACTGTTACTCATCAAGCCATGCAAATATCGCCAAACCGAACAAGGTTCGGTATGCGATGGCTTGATGCATCTCAATCTCTACGCTT
>VSNR01000127.1 GCA_009774345.1 Lachnospiraceae bacterium
CTGTATAATATATCAGACTGATATATAATGAAATTTAATAGGGGTGTTACCATGAAAAGACAAAAATTAAGAAATGCAGCAAGGTCTGTCCTATGGGGATTGACGTAATGAGCGAAATAAAACAGGAGAAAATTAACAGTCAAGAATGTATCCAATGTGGAGCTTGTATAGATCATTGTCTTAAAAACGTCTTAACTTATGGACTAATCGAAAGAAAGGAAGATAGAAATGGCAAATGAAAAAAAGATTGATTGTGTGATTTTAGGCCTGTTAAGCCATGAGGAATTAACAGGATATGAAATCAAAAAACGAATGGATACCACGCTCAAATATTTTTGGAGTGCGAGCTATGGCAGTATATACCCTGCCTTAAATGATTTGGTTCATCGTGGTCTGGCTACGAAAAGGGAAGATACAAACAGCAAACGAAATAAGCTGATTTATACCATAACAGAAAATGGACGGGATTATTTGAAAAAATGGCTTTCATTGCCTGTTGAAAAAGACGAACTTCGTTATGAAACATTGCTAAAACTATTTTTTGGAGGTGAAAAAGGTGAAGAACAGGCACTGATACACATCGAGGCGTTTGAAAAGAGAATTGAAGAAGAATTGCCCTATCTTTTACACGCAAAAACAATCTTAAATGAAAATTTGAATGAGGATACTGCGCACAAATATTATCTGCTTACGGTAGAGTTTGGAATAAAAACCTATCAGACGTATTTGGAATGGTGTAAAGAAGCCAGAAAACTTTTAGATGGAGGGCAATAGTATGTTTGGAAATTGGGGGTTCTCTTATATCGGATTACTCTTTTTATTGATGTTATTTATTCCCAATATCATGTGGGACAAAAGAAAACCACAAGGGTATACCTCTGAAAAAGAAAACAAAATCTTACGATTCTTTGAAAGAGTGGGGGAAGTATTGATTTGTTGCTGTTCGTTGGTATTTTCTGATTTTAATATACATGAATGGACGCTTTGGTCTTTATGGCTGATTGCAGCTTTGGTTTTAATGATAATGTATGAAGCATGGTGGGTGCGCTATTTTCGGAGTGAACGCAAGTTATCAGACTTTTACAGCAGCTTTTTAGGGATACCCCTTGCCGGGGCAACGCTGCCAGTTATTGCTTTTTTCATGCTGGGAATGTACGGAAAAGTTGTATGTATGTTAATAGCAGCGCTTATTTTGGGTATCGGTCATCTAGGAATACACATTCAGCACAAAAAAAGTATTGATATAGAGCCGACAAACTTGTGAGAAATCACAGGTTTGCCGGCTGCTTTCATGAGAATACAATGCTTAAATTTTCCTACAGCTTGTTCAAACTCTTCTATAAATTTTGCTACACTATCATTTTCTGCATTTTTTACTTGCGTTTTCCAAAAGACTGTGCTATACTATTTAAAATTTTAGAGAATCTATAATGAACAGGAGACAATGATATGTTAAAGCACAATTCTGGACTATTTATTTCGATGATTCAGCAGTCGCAGATTTTTCAGCGTACAGCCATAGAGTAAACCAACAAACATTTGATGGGATGCATGGCTGTAGGACGAAAAGTCTTATTTCGCTATGCGGACATCGAAGGGGATTGTGTATTTGCAATAGACAAGAAGCCGCATGGTATATACATGAAAGTGTATGTAACATTGCGGCTTTTTTATGTACACGGGCATTCAAAGGAAAAATGTCATCAAACCGATAAAACGCTCGGCGCGTGAGCGAGAGAAGATGGCAACAGGAGGTGGTACGGCAATGAATCGCTGTATTCTTGAGAATCTGAAAAGGATTATGATACTGCTGCGCAGTGATATTCGAAACCGGAGGGGAAGAGAGCTTGTGCATCTGTTTCGTCAGGCGTTTCAAAGTCAGATGAGCAACGGCGAACTGTGTGGGGAGATGATGGAGATGATGCCGGAGTGGTGCAGCTGGCTGAGCTGTGGAGAAACGCCTGCCCGGGATGAAGTTTGGGTGCAGAAAGAGCTGGCAGCGTTTATCAGTCAGGCACTGGAGGTCATGGAGGAGACGCTGCACGCGGATGAATTTGAGATGGCATACGATCTTGCGGATATGCTGCATGTTGTGCCGGATGTGATTGTGAAAAATGACAAAATGTCGATGAAAAGCTATTGGAAAAGATTTGTAGTGCCATTTCACAAAAAATGGAACTGCAACATATTTCATAAATTTTATTGAGGAGGGATTGACAATGAAAGCGATCGAGGCGGAGGGATTATCCAAGAATTTTCGGGTGAAGCACAAGGAGAAGGGCATGCGCGGCAGCATCCAGTCTATTTTTCACCCACAGACGGAGGAAATCTGCGCGGTGGACAGCGTGTCCTTTGGCGTGGAGGAAGGGGAAATACTCGCATTTATCGGTCCGAACGGCGCCGGGAAGAGCACGACGATCAAAATGCTGACAGGAATTTTGTACCCGGACAGCGGGCATGTGGAGGTGCTTGGCATCGACCCGGTGCGAAAAAGGCGGCAGCTTGCGTACCAGATAGGGACTGTATTTGGTCAGAAAGAACAGCTCTGGACCCACTTGACGCCATATGATAATTTTCGTTTTTTCGGAGCCATCTATGACTTGGACAACGACGCAGCCGAGGCGCGCATCGCGGAGCTTGCAGAGATTTTTGAGCTGGGCGAATTTATCAATACACCAGTTCGGAGTCTGTCGCTGGGGCAGCGCATCCGCTGTGAGATCGTGGCATCGCTCATTCACAGACCTAAAGTTTTATTCTTGGATGAACCGACGATCGGACTGGACCCTGTAGTGAAGGAGAACATCCGCCTGTTAATCCGCCAGATGAACAAAGAGCTGCACACGACCATTTTCCTGACAAGCCATGATATCGGAGATATTGAGAAGCTCTGCAAGCGCATAGTCATTGTGAATGCGGGACAGATCGTGCTGGATGACTCCATGGAGCACTTAAAATACCATTATCTCAATAAGAAAATCGTGGAGATCAAGCTGCGGGAGGAAGCAGTGCTGCCGCCGGTCAAGGGCATTACGATTCTAAAGAAAAAGGGCGGCAATATCAAGTTTGAAGTGGATACTGCAAGGATAAAAATCAGTGAAGTGCTGCGCAGTATTGACGCAGAACATATTGAGGACATCAACATTTCCAACATTCCACTGGAAAACATTATTATGGAAATATATATGGCTGAGGGGAGGGCAGATGGCTTATGAGGAAGTATGTGGTCATTTATCAATCCGTTTTCATAGAAAATTTGCAGTACACCGCCAATATTGCGATGGGATTTATCACGTATCTGATACTGGTTTTTGTGTTTATCAATCTGTGGAATTATATGTATGCGGCGCCGGGTGATTTGATTGCCGGCTATACGAGGGAGCAGATGATTTGGTACGTCATGCTCACAGAAATGATCTGGTTTGGCGCGCGCTCGTCAACGGTCAGGGAACAGGTGTCGGCGGATATCCGCGGCGGCAATATCGCCTACCTGATCAATAAGCCCTATCACTATCCGTTTTATATTCTGGCAAAATACACAGGGGAATGGAATATTCAGCTTCCTATGTATGCGGCACTGACCGCAGCGGCTGGGATTACAATGGTGGGCGCGCTGCCTGATTTTCACTGGTTAACGCTTGTGGCAGCAGTGCCCTGCATCGCGCTGGGCATGACGATTCATGCGGTGTTGAAGCTGTGCATCAGTATGCTTTCGTTTTGGATTGAGGACGCGAATCCTTTTCAGTGGCTGTATGACAAGCTGATTCTGGTGGTGGGAACGATTTTTCCGGTGGAGATCTTTCCGGCGGCATTGCAGCCAGTGCTCAAGCTCACGCCGATCTATACGGTCTGTTATGGGCCTGCGAAGCTGATTGTGGATTTCAGTGTGGGGAAATATCTGGAAATTCTGCTGGCGCAGGTGCTGTACTTGGCGTTTGGCAGTGTGATTTTGTTCTGGATTTATAAGAAAGGAGGGCGGAAGCTGTATGTTAACGGTGGTTAAAAACCAGCTGTGGGTGTGCGCGCTCGCGGTCAAATACAACATTATGCGGGAGATGCTCAACAAAGTGACTTTTTTGACGAATATTCTGTTTATGATGTTCAACAATGCGACGTTTATCGTGCAGTGGGTGATTCTGCTGCGGCTGAGGGAGGATGTGGGCGGATATACCATGCGCGAGGTGATGCTCTTGTGGGGGCTTGCTGCGAGCAGCTTTGGGCTGTCGCGCCTGCTGTTTGCAAGGGTGTTTTCCCTGCCGGAGCTGATTGTCAACGGCAAGCTGGATGCCTATCTGGTGCAGCCAAAAAATGTCCTGCTCAGCGTGATGACCTCTGCGACTACTGTGTCTGCCATTGGCGACTGCCTGTATGGTTTGGTGGTGCTGTGCATTTTTTGTTTCAGTGTGAAACGGCTGTTGTTATTTCTGCTTTTTACGGTGACAGGCGCGTGGATTATGACTGCTTTTGCGCTGCTGATGGGCAGTCTGACTTTCTGGTTTGTGCGCTCGGAGGTGTTTGGCAGCAATATGGTAAACAGCGCGATTACGTTTGCGACTTATCCAGATGGTATTTTTAAAGGCGTATCGCGTTTTTTGCTCTATAACATCATCCCAGTGGGCATGGCGGTCTATCATCCGGTACACCTTATGATGGCGTTTGACGTGCGGAAGTTCTTGGCAGTACTGGGGTATTTGGCGTTTTTGTCAACAGCCGCGGTGATTGTGTTTTACCGCGGGCTGAGACGGTATTCCTCCAGCAGTCTGATGCAGGCTGGGCGGGGGTGAGTTCGTTCTGGTTTACTTTTTTGGCGCGTTGTTTTTGGTACTATAGTTAACGCAGCAGTTCATTGAGCTGCTGGAGTGCCTTCTGCGCCGGAGGATAGAACCATGCCCGTGCCATAAGAAAAGGAACCGCAAGAAAAAGGGTGGTCACAAGGAGCGGAAAAAGCGCTTCCATTTTCGCCAAAAGGTTGTAAAGAAGGAGGAAGAAAAAGGGGAGTACCAATATGCTGTACCACAAATATAGGAAAATGCGCGTAAATAAAGAAAGCCGCATTTGGAGGTCGATCTTCGTCGCGGTGCCGTCTGCCTGTATGGTTCCATTTATGACGGGCAGAAAGGAATTGCGGTAGTCTATATTGCTGACAATCTTAAAAGAATCTGGGCGGACAGTACCGATAAACGCCTTATAAAAGTGACACAGGGACGTTTTGTCAGAGTCCGTCACAGATTGCAGAAGGTCTGCGACCTCCTCCGGGGATTTTTGGGAAATAATCTGGGAATCTATACACGGTAAAATTTGCATTTTTAATACCCCTTTAAAATGTGTTATCGTTCCATCGTGACAGTGCATTCGGTCCAGTTTGGAATACGATTCAAATCGTTCAGCCATTCCAGTTCAAAACCGGTGGAGGAATAGCCGCGGCCGTAGAAGTAATACTCTTGGGGGAACACGTCATCCCCAATCCAGCGCAGTTTTTCTCCGGGAATTGTGTAATGGAAACTCCAGTTTTGCCAGAAACCGAGCATGGAGTCACCCAGCCGGTTGTCATAGTCAGGGCGTGCCAGAAGCGGGCCCCCGGCAGCCTTTTCTGAGGGCGGGAGAGCGATAAAAAGGGGATTTTCTCCGCCCAGACCGGGACGATATCCCATCAGCCACAGGGTCAGGTTCATCAGGTCGTAAAATCTTCCGGGCTGAGGCCAGCGCACAAGCGTCCACTTTGCATGCTCCGGCAGGGCGGCAATCTGAAAGCAGAAGGGGACTCTGTCCTCCGGGATGCAGATGTTGGCATACTCCTTTAGCAATGTAACCACCTGCTCGACAGGGCAGTTGATGATGGAGAAACAGGTGTAATCTGTCAGGTCAAAAGGGTAATTGGGTTGTGGATTCATAGTCGTGCACTCCTTTCGTAGTGTATGGTTTGTTCGACGAGCTGTTTTTAGACACGCTCTAGTATAGCACAGAGTGGTGTAAAAGTCTATTTGGGTCTTTGGACTATTTGTCCAATGCAGAAAATATTGGGATGTGCTATAATGATTGAAATCTGATTGCGGCAGTTGGTCTCAATGTGTTATAATAAACTCAGACAAATCTTGCGATCTGTAAAGCGTCTTGTACGAAGCTGTATTGCAATGATGGAAAGGAAATAAATTTGGAGATTGAAAACAGGACACAGTGGCATCCGGCATTTTGCAGTACAATGGAGTTGGAGCTGATAGAAAACAGGAACGACCTTACATATGACCCGGAATATTATCTGAGCAGAGAACCCTTGCGGATTGATCTGCTAATTATTCGAAAAAAGCCGGGAGAGGTGATTAAAAACGAAATAGGTACGTTTTTTCTTGGACATAATATCATAGAATATAAGTCACCGGATGACAGTATGAATATTGATACTTTTTATAAGGTTTTGTCGTATGCCTGCCTGTACAAAGCAGAAACAGGGGCAGCAGACGAAATTCTGGACACAGATATCACCGTTTTGCTGATTCGTGAGCGTAAACCTTTGAAACTTCTGGGACAGCTAAAAAAGAAATATCAGCTGAAACAGGAAGGAATAGGAATTTATCGCATTTATGGAATGCTGTTTCCGATGCAGGTCATTGTGACCGGGGAGCTTGAGGCGGACCGGCATGTCTGGTTGAAATCCTTGACGCGGCATATGGATATTGTTCAGGCAGAAGAGTTTCTGGACAGTTTTGACAGACTTGAGGAGGAGGAAGCGCGTGCGAAGGCGGCTGTAGTAGTGAATTTGGTGTCAGATCTTAACAGTGGAGTTTTTGAACAAATCGTCAATGGAGGTGATCGTATGAGTGAGGCATTAAAGAGAATGATACTGCCAGAGTTGGGAGAACTGAAAGAATTGCTGGCAGATAAGGAAGCCGAGTTGGCAGATAAGGAGGCCGAGATTGCAGCATTGAAGCGCATGCTGGCGGAAAAGGAAGAGAGTAGCCTTTCCAGTGTGTTCAGCGATACTTAGAATGTAGCAGCGTCCTTTGGCAATTTCCGCACATGCTCAAGAAATCCCCTAGCCGCCTTTGCTTCTGCGGCATGATAAGGATAGCCCAGCCGGTTTCCGACATACATGGCTGTCTGCTCAAACAAATCGCACATATGCAGCACGGCATCCCACGCCTGCGCAATCTTTCCATTAAAATATGTATTTAGGTATGCTTGGTACTCATCTGCTTCCAGCCACCTGTATAAGTACTTTGCAGACTTTCCGGCACTGACCTGAAAGTCTGTCAATAGACCAACCTTCCACGAGAGCATTTTTTCTAACTGTTTGCGGACAACAAAGTTGGCCATGTCCTGTACATAGGGCATTTCTTCCCGCCACAAGCCCTTTGCAAGATTGTTGCTGCACCACCAGAACTCGTTGGCACATGCCAGAAACTGCGCTTGGGTAGGTCTTTTAATATGATATTTCTCATCCGTTGATTCTGGCACCGCTGGGAGAAGATGTTCCTTATCCAGCAGAATCTTGCAGAGCTTGTCATCATGAATATGTGCTGTGGCATACTGGATGGTCTGCACGGTAAGGTCTATTCGGACCCCATCTTCAAACTGCATCAGCCAGCCATAGTGATTTTCCCTGTCGTTTGGATAATCGGGGTGTTCGTCGGGATACTGCATATACAGGACGGTGCCAAACCTGTGAATCCAGTCCCTGTCCTCGATAAAGGACTTGGTTTCCCGCACCACGTACACAATGTCATAGTCCTGAAAAAGGTCTTTAGGAACATTGGGGTTTGTCCGCGAACCATTCATATATACCGCTAATATTCTGGCGTCCGCCTTGGCAGTATCCATAATCAGCGCGTACATTTGCTCTTCATTGCGCATAAGCAGCCTCCATTTTCATTCATAATTTTCATAAGATTATTTTACTATAAGTGCGCGCGAAATGCCACTTATTTTTTCAAACACGTGCGATGGTTCACTGTCGTGTTATGAAAACAGCCTCAAAAATTTACAGGAATTTAATGGAATAATCATAGTCTTGGCATGGGAGCTGTGGTAGGATAGTCTGATAGATCTTACATCTCAAGGAGGGAGCGGCGATGTTCAAATTTTTGATCTGTTTTATCGCAGGGATTGGCGCGGGGCTGGGAACCGGCTTTGCAGGCATGAGCGCGGCGGCGGTGATCAGTCCCATGCTGATTACTTTTCTGGGGCTGCCGGCATATGAGGCGGTCGGCATTGCGCTTGCAAGCGATGTGCTGGCGAGCGCGGTGAGTGCCTATACCTATGGAAAAAATAAAAACCTTGACATTCGAAACGGCATGGTCATGATGATTACCGTACTGGTGTTTACGCTGTTTGGGAGCTGGATTGCAAGCATGGTGCCCAATACCGCAATGGGAAGCTTTTCGGTGTTTATGACACTGCTGCTGGGGATAAAATTTATTGTAAAACCTGTCATGACGACGAAGGAAACGATGGCGGCAGTCAGCGCCAAAAAGCGGCTGATACAGTCGGTGGTCTGCGGGACGATGGTCGGATTTATCTGTGGGTTTATCGGCGCAGGCGGCGGAATGATGATGCTGCTGGTCTTGACAAGCGTCTTGGGATATGAGCTGAAGACAGCCGTTGGGACAAGCGTCTTTATCATGACCTTTACGGCATTGACAGGCGCGGGCAGCCACTTTGCAATCGGCGGGATGCCGGACCTGTGGTGTCTGGTATTCTGTGTCGCATCGACTTTGCTGTGGGCGCGCATCGCGGCAAAGTTTGCAAACAAGGCGAGCGCGGTTACTTTGAACCGGGCGACGGGCGTGGTGCTCGCTGTTCTTGGCGCGGCGATTCTGGCTGTGAATCTGGCGGCATAGTAGTGAAGGCGGCGCCTAAGGAACTGTGCATCTGCCGGTACTGCTTGGGGGTGACGCCATATTTTTCCTTAAATAAGGCATAGAAGTGTGTGCGGTTTGAGAACCGCAGCTTTGCGGCGATGGCACTGATGGATTCGCTGGTTTCCGTCAGGTAGTGCGCCGCTTTTTTCATGCAGAAGGTCAGACCATAATCATAGAGACACATATCGGTGAATTTGTTGACAATACGGTTTAGGTAGTCTCCGCTGTAATGCAGCAGTTGTTCCAGTTCAGTGCGTGTCATGCGCCCGTCGCTCTCCTCAAATAGCCGGGTAATGCGCGAGAAGAGCAGAAAATCGCTGTTGGTGTCAAGACAAAGCGCAGTGCAGTGATATTCGTCTGGCGCGGACAGAACGGACATAAAGCTGCACAACTGCCCGCAGAGCTGATAGGAGGCACCAAAGGATGGAAATAAAAGTGTCTGCATCATGGCTTCCGCGATCTGGTGAAGCCGCGCTGCGGCATTGCGGTTCTGACAGGCGGGGATGAAATCCAAATACCCCCGTTTGCCGGTATGGGTGAGGTCTGCTGTGATAAATTCATAGAGCGTACTGCTGTATATTTTTTTCTCATTTGAAAACAGGGCATTTTGAACAGAATGAAACAAGGCTGTAACAAAATCGGGAGCGATTCCGATAAATAAGACGCTGCATTGGGACGAATAGCGTTCCATGTGACGCAGGTTTCGGTTGATCAGGCAGCAGGAGCCAGCGGGGTACAGATAGTCCTTTCCTTCTATTTTCTGCGTGATGGTTCCGCGAAGGACGACAACAAATTCATAAAAATCGTGAAAATGCGGTGCGTTTTCTGTGTAGGAATAGTTTTTGACTGTGAGCGTTTCCTGATACAGAATCGCTTTCTCAAAGGAGACGGTCACTATATTGACATAATCCTCTGGCTCGCCGCCGTCGCAGTATTCCAATGTCAGTTGAAAGGGCACATTCATGTGATAGAAACGGCTGAAATCACTTTCGCCGTTGTGGACGTTGATGGAGGAAGCGCCGCTGTCGAGTACCTCCTGCATATCCGAAGCGCTGTATACAAGTTTTGTTTCCTTTTTGGTCTTTTCTTCCATGATATCAAATCTCCAAAACATCAATCCCGAATATGATACAGTTTGGACTGCTTGAATCCGCTTTGTGATATTGCTGGGCGGCAGGCAAGCCGGTACAATATGAGTAACAGTTTATTTATATAAAATTATATAGGGATTGGTCCTGATTGTAAAGGATTGAAAAGTAAAGAATTTGAAATAAGAAAGGCAGGAATCATATCATGAAGAGAGTACACAAAAAACTGACAACACTGTGTATCAGTCTCAGTCTCTGCGCTGCTTCTTTGGCGGGATGCGGCGCATCAACACAGCTCTCCTCCCCGGAAACGCAGGCGTCTGCACAGACAGAAGCTGTCAGGGAGACACCGGAAGCGGCGGAATCCGCAAAAGAGGCATCCGAACCGGCAGAATCCGCAGCGGAGGCAGCGGCACAAGACGGGCTATACATAGAGCCCGTTGAGGGGATTTCGGATGATTTTATCCGTGGTATGGATGCATCTTCTGTTCTTGTCGAGGAGAACAGCGGTGTGAAGTACTATAACTTTGACGGGGAGGAGCAGGATGTATTTCAGACGCTGGCAGAGGGCGGCGTCAATTATATCCGTCTGCGCGTATGGAACGATCCGTTTGATGCGGACGGCAACGGATACGGCGGCGGCAACAATGACGTTCCGACAGCGATTGCGCTTGGAAAACGCGCGACGGCGTATGGCATGAAGGTGTGCGTTGATTTCCACTATTCTGATTTCTGGGCAGACCCTAAGAGACAGCATGCGCCCAAGGCGTGGGAGGGGATGGATATTGGTCAGAAATGCGACGCGCTCTATGATTTTACCAAGGAGAGTCTCACACAAATGTTGGATGCCGGTGTCGATGTGGGCATGGTGCAGGTCGGCAATGAGATCAACAACGGCATGTCAGGGGAGACGAAACTGGAAAATGTCACGCTGCTCTTACATGCGGGCTGCCGCGCTGTCCGTGAGATTTCAGAAAGCTATGGGAAGGAGATTCTGACTGCCATTCATTATACGAGGATCACGGACAAAGCACAGGTGGACAGTCTGGTTGCCAATCTGGACAAATCAGAAGTGGATTATGATATGATTGGGCTTTCCTACTATCCGTTCTGGGATGGATCGATGAGCAACATGCAGCGCGTGGTGGAGCTGATTCAGGAGCGGTATGGCAAGAAGGTATTTATCGCGGAGACTTCCTACTGCTATACGTCCGAGGACGGTGACGGCAGCGGAAACAGCCTTGTCGGCATAGAGGATTTGGTAGAGGGCTATCCTGCGACAGTGCAGGGACAGGCGAGTATGGTGCGCGATGTCTGTGCGGTGGCGCATGAAGCAGGAGCGGTCGGCGTATTTTACTGGGAGGGGGTATGGCTTCCTGTCGGTGAGGCGTCAGCGGACAATTCTCCTGTCTGGGAAAAATATGGCAGCGGCTGGGCGAGCAGCTATGCGGCAGACTATGACCCGGAAGACGCGGGCTTGTACTATGGCGGCTGCTCATGGGATAATCAGGCGATGTTTGACTTTGACGGTCATCCATTAGAATCGCTGAATGTATTTCAATACTTAAAAACGGGGGCTACAGCACCGCTCGCAGTCGATTCCGTTCCAGATCTGCATGTGACCTGCAATGTCGGTGATGAGCCTGCCCTCCCGCAGGAGGTTGATGTGATCTACAATGACCGCTCTGCAAACAAACCCTCTGCGGTGACATGGGACGCGGCACAGCTTGCTGCAATCGACACAAAGACTGGCGGTGTCTATGAGGTCACAGGTTCGCTTGAGGACGGCACAGCGGTCACGGCATATATTGAGATCAAGATGGATAATCTGGTGCAGAATCCGAGCTTTGAGGACAGTGATACCTCTATGTGGAAAGTGACCTATGAGGGCGCTGACAATCCGACAGATTATCAGGTAAATGAGGCAGATGCACACAGCGGGGAGGTCGCGTTTCATTTCTGGTCGGAGGACAGTGAGATGGACTTTTCGATTGAGCAGGAGTTTACA
Organism: Lachnospiraceae bacterium; assembly: GCA_009774345.1. Classification (GTDB taxonomy): domain Bacteria; phylum Bacillota; class Clostridia; order Lachnospirales; family Lachnospiraceae; genus COE1. The sequence goes on from VSNR01000127.1 coordinate 11,949, forward strand.
GATTTGGCGCCGGGGACATACCAGCTCATGACCTATGCGCAGGGCGGTGATGTGACGCAGGAAGCTTCGATGGAGCTGTACGCGGTGACAAGCAGCGGGGAGCAGACAGAACCGTTTATGGTGACAACCTACAAGGACTGGAAGAATCCTACCATCCCTGAAATCAAGGTTTCGGATGGCAGTCTCACCATTGGGGTGCGCATGAAGTGCAATCCGTTAAGCTGGGGGACCGTGGATGATTTTGTTTTGAACCGAGTAGCGGACTAAAGTTTAGGAACTATCATACATTTTTACCACTTTTTTTCACACAGTTTCTTATTTTGGAGAGAATGACAATGCTTTTTGTCAAAAAGCGTTGTTATTCTCTTTTTATGCACACGGGCACCCAGATGAAGATTGTCAGCAGAATCTGACGGGAGCCCGGCGCGGGAGTAGGGGAAGAAAAATCTTCACTACTCGATTGCACACGGGCACCCAGATGAAGATTGTCAGCAGAATCTGACGGAGCCCGGCGCGGGAGTAGGGGGGCGCGAGGAAAGTTAATCCTATAAAGTATATTTACTATATTGCACAATAGATGCAATATATGGTAAAATATCGACGGATATTTACATATTTCATTATAAATATTCATGATAAGGATCCTAAGCATGCAATGTACAAAAATGTATGGGGAT
>VSNR01000128.1 GCA_009774345.1 Lachnospiraceae bacterium
TAGAAGTATTGTAGCATACTCATGAAAAAAATAATACTAAAAATTTCCTAAAACACCCATTCATATAAGATCGCAAGCAATTCGCGGGCATAGTACGTCGGAAGCAGCCACAGCGCAGTATCCCCGGAGACGGCGCCATATTCCAGTCCAAGCCCCTCTGCAACCTTTCCGGCGCGGTACTCATGATAATTATTCGTCGCGATCGCAATCTTTTCATTCAGCCCCTGCTCTTTGATAATCTCATAGGAGAAGGCAAGATTTTCGCGCGTTGTAGTAGACTGGTCCTCTTTGTAGATACGCTTGGATGCAATGCCGTTCTTGACCAGATAGAGATACATACACTCCGCCTCAGAGATTGTCTCATCGGCGCCCTGACCGCCAGACACAATACACGCCGAGTCAGGATTGGCATTGAGGTATGTTAATGCCGCCTTCAGCCGCTCCTCCAAGGCGATACTGGGCCGTTCTCCATAGACCTTACAGCCCAGCACGATCACAGTCGCATTCGGCGCAGCAGGTGTGCGCGCAGCCTTGATCATCAGCGCAGTCATCACGATTACTAGAATCACTCCTAAAGCCACGCCTGCTGCCAGAATACTCAATAAAACCTTTCCAATCCGCCGCTGCCAGAATGTACACAGCATTCTGTGTACAGCCGGCATAAACAACGCATAGAGTACGACACAGACACAGAGTATGATTCCTGCCGCATTGCCGGCATTCAATATGCGCCTTCTCACAACAGGCATAAAAAATCCGCCAAATCCTGCCATTCCAAATAAAAGCAGACATAGTCTTATGATGATTTTTAATAGTTTCATTTAAACTGTATCTTTCCTTTCTGTGCGCGTGTACAAACAGCGGCAGAAAAGCTCTGCCGCTGTTGTGTTTCCATTTTTATTTAATTAAATTTTTGATTGCTATGTAACGAGGTTCTTACAATTATAACTCCTGAAGATATAATTCTGTACCATCGCTGAGTCTGTAAGACATCTGTACCGTCAGGGAATCATCGCCTACATCCCCTCTGAGCTGGTCGCGAACAGGCACAAACTGATCTGCTACGCTTGCAAACTCCTCTTCCAATTTCGCATGGATTAATTCCATATCATCATCTGATAAAGAATCAGCACTGTCTATACCAACCATCTCTTCTGACATAACAACAACCAGAACCAATGCATCCCCATTGACCTCAAATCCAGTAGTTACCTGTCCGCCAAACATCATATCCAGTGCTTCTACATAAGTAGAAGCCATCTCTGAATTAACCCAGTCCTCTACATTGCCATTTCCAGCAGCTGCTTCATCATCTGCTGCGTCTGTGTCTGCAACGGAACTTTCATCTGCTGCGTCTGTATCTGCAACGGAACTCTCATCTGCTGCATCTGTGTCTGCAACAGTACTCTCATCTGCTGCGTCTGTATCTGCAACGGAACTCTCATTTGTTGCTACCGTATTTGTCACTGCCGCATCCTCTGCCGGAGCTGGTGTTGTATCTTTTGCACCGCAAGCTGTCACGCCAAACATCATGGATGTGACAATTGTTGCTGATAATAATACATTCACAATTTTCTTTTTCATTTTAATTTCTCTCCTCATAAAATCATAAATACTTGTTGACTACCTGTCTTAATGTCTTAATGTCTTAACAATTTAGCAGTTTATCACGAATCAAATAGCCTGTCAACTTCGCGAACAAATTTTTGTAGGATTAGACATATTTACTTAAATATGGTACTAATAATCATAAATATTGCACAATGCATTATAAACAATTGTTTAATATGAGCCAATTTATGGTTCATCCGGCGTCAGTGGAATCATATTGATTCCCATTTTATGCGGATACACAAGATTTCCTCCTGCCTTATTTTCAGCCTTTTCCGCCTCCTGCTGTGCCATTGCCTGCGCATCGCAGCTATCCAGCAGGAAAAAGTGTCTGGCGGACCAGGTGTTATCCTTCTCCAGCCGAAGCTCTGTAATGACATACCCGAGCGTATCTACATGCCCCAAAAAGCCTGATACATAAGTTTTCAGCAATAATACCGGCGTCTCCTCTCCGCTGTATGTGACGATATTGCACCCGCTGACAGCGTCCGCGAGAATCCTTTCATTTGGTTTTTGATCTTGATCTTTATTTTGAAGAACTTTTTTCAGTTCAGCAAGCATATGATTCTGTTTATAAATCTTCATCAGCGCATCCATTTTAAGGACTGCTACCGTCTGGCAGCGTTTCTCTTCTCCAAGCTGTATCAAAAGCTGCGGTTCTTCCCCTTCCGGCGCCATGTACGCTGAAAACACCGGAAAACCATTTTCTTCACTGTAGCCGTCTGGCAGAGGTATCTGTCTGCCTGTCTTTGCGTCTGTCACCCGGAGCGCATACCCGCCGTCTCCTCCATTGTAGCCTAAGTTTATAAGCTCCACCTGCTCCATGACGCCATCGCCATTGAGATCTATTTCCTGCGGAAACGTTGTCGTTGAAGTCTGCTCATGGTGATCTGGAAACAGCGCTTCGAGCTGTATCGCATCTTCCCGCACTCTCTCCTGCACATTCTCCCCGCTGATGACATACGGTGCAGTATTCATTTCGGGCATTTCCGATATTTCTGAGTTCTGTTCAGAAATATCCGGTGCCGTAGATGGAACCCAGATGCCGTCTGAACCATACGGACGCAGCATCTGCACTGTCACACTGCTGCCATCTTCATAAAAATCAAATGTCACGGTGCACACATTCTCGTCCGTTGCCGATTCCCGGACGCGCGTCCCGACTTTGTTCGGATTATTTAATATATTCAGCAGATACACAGCGGCAGTGTCCGGCGCAAACAGCTTTTTGTAAAAATCACTGTTTCGATTTTCTACTGCATTCTGGTTTAATGCCTCCCCTGCCCCGTTAAACGAATAATAATCCATCATTGTTTCTGTGATGCCGTTCGGATACGCCTGATAAAATTCTGCTGCGACGCAGATGCTGTCCATATACTGCAAGGATTCCGACGTAATGACACAAGCGTCATCCGCCATGTCATACGTAAGCAGTTCCCGCCATACTGTGACATGCGGGTCAGATACCCATGCATAATACAATATTTCCGCATTGTGTTCGGTCGCGCTGAGGATATGGTAATTTAATGCTCTTCCATTTTCATTATATGCAGCCCCCCACGGCCACGGACTTGACCAGCCAAAGGAAGCAGATTCATTTCCGCCGTCTTCGTCCAGAAATAGCAGCTCCTGCTCCACAAACTGCTGAATCACCGCTTCATCGGCAAAATCCAAAATTGTCTTAGCATCCCGATCGCAGAACGCAATCGCCCACTTTTCGATTGTCTTTGCCGCAACAGTAAGCTTATGCCCCTTGAGCTCATCCATCTGCTCCTGTGACTGTGCACTGATTTTTACAAAAATTGAGCCATCCGCTATATCAGGCACTATGTCTGTATTTGCTTTGTGCAGTTCAGAGGACTCCTCTGCGTCAAATCGCAGCATCCCATTTCCAACACTCGTAAACTGATAGTGATACTTCCCGTCATAGGTCACTGCCTTCACGCAATCTGACACAATGTCATACTCCCCAAAATTCAAATAAGAACTGAATGGATCATAGCCAAAAGAAAATGTGCCGTCTTTGCCCAGACTCAGCCCGGGTATATATACACCCCCATTTTCATACATGGCATTATATTCATCTAATGTTAAAAATTCTTCCTGTTCAGATTCAGGCAAAATCATCCTGTATTCGCCGGCAATCTTATCTATGGAATCTATCTGTATTGTTTTGTCTGACGCCACCAAATCTTCCTGCGCCGGCGCATCCGGCTTTTTCTGTATCTCGTCTGTCGCCACCATATCCGTCTTTTTCTGTGTCATAAAGCACACCGGGACGACAATACATGCCAACACTGCTGCCACCAGCAGCCAGAACGCCGGCTTTTTGTAATGCAGCACATTTTTCACGCGCTCTTTCACACTGACCTCGCCAAAAGCAATCGGGCAGGCTGCGATCATGCGGTGATTTACAGCGCTGTCAAGCAGTGCCTGTGAGTACGCCTTTTTATACGCTGTGCCGTGCTCGCGGACCACATACTCATCACAGATCAGTTCGATATCCTTACAGAGCATGATATAAGCCGCCCACACGCAGGGATTGAACCAATAGACTGATAAGATCAGAAACCCCAAAGGCTTTATCAGGTAATCCTTTCTCTTTCTGTGAATCTGTTCATGGCAGAGTACATAGGGAAGCGCATCCTGCGTAATACCGCATGGAATATAGATGCGCGGATGCAGAATGCCAAATAAAAACGGGCTTTCAATCGCATCGCTCTGATAATATTTTACAGCACCGTCGGCATACACCGCCTCTGTCGGCACAGACATTCTAATGCGATTTTTCAGACGCAGATAGCTATAAAACATATAGCAAAGCATACCTGCCAGACCCACTGCCCAGATCTTCGCGCAAAACATCCACTTTACCGCTGATTTCGTTTTGTTTGTTTCCGTAAATTCCGTGAAAGGAACATATGTATTCTGAACGGGCTGACTGACAGGCTTTTTCAAGTCTGTATCTGATGCGGTATTGTCTCCGGGCTGTTCCATTTCCAGCTCATACAAATATGCATTCACCGCCCTGGTATCTGGTATCAGACTGAATACGGATTCAACGGAAAACGGAAAAATCAGCCGAATGCCAACCAGAAGCCACAGAAAACTGCGCATTTTTTTCGGCGCCTTCCGCAGCAAAAACCGCACAAGCAATACTGCCAGAATCAGATAACTTGCGGAAATGCTCATCTGAAAGAGCTGCTGAAATAACTTTATAAACACCATAGTATCCCCCTTTCCAACAATATACTACTCTTTATAAGTATCTATAATTTTCTGAATTTCATCGACTTCCTGTTTGGAAAGGTTCTTTTTTCGTGCAAAAGCTGCGATAAAACTAGGCAGCGACCCGGAAAAAGTGCGTTCTACAACCTCGGCACTCTCCGCCGACTGTACATCCTCCCGTGAAATCAGCGAGGTTACAACAGCGCCCTCGGACTTTAACACGCCCCGCTCAGAGAGTCTTCGTATCACAGTGTATGTGGTGGATTTCTTCCACTCCAATGCTTCATTGCACAGGCGAACCAGTTCACTGCTTGTCACGGGTTCATGCTCCCACAAGATTTCGCAGAAACGATATTCACTCTCAAATATTTTTGGTACTTCCATTTTTATCTTCCACCTTTCTGATTTTTTCTACGGTTTCTTATCGTATGGTTTCTTATCGTATGGTTTCTTACCGTATGGTTCCTTACCGCTCGATCTCTATTCCTGATGTTTGCAGCGTTTCCAATACGTGCTCATGTTCCAGACGGCACAGAGACAAATCAACTTTTTTCAGTTTCGGCAGTTTTAGCAGCAAGCGGCAGTCAGAAAAATTGGTATTGCATAAAGAGAGCGTCTCAACATTTTTGCATTCCGCCAGAAAAGAAAAATCCTCTATACAGAGATGTTCGATCACCAGTCTCTCTAAATTCTGCATCCGCCCGATCAAAGACCAGTCACCAAGCGCATAATAATAAGGCTTTTTCAATGGAATGTTCTTATTTGGCGGAACAATATAAGTCCAGTGAGTACTGCCGTCAACGCAAAGATGCCAGTTTTTGATTTCCAGTATCAGCGTCTTGATCTCCAAAAGTGTCTGATCCCACTCCTGCGGCGTAGCGGGCAAGCCGCCAAAACATTCTTGAATCACCAGCGCGATAAAAGGATGAACCGCAATGCCGCCTGTCTCATGCTTCTCGTTCACTTTCAAATTGATCTCATCATCTATTTGCAAAAAGATACGCCGAGGACGCATAATCCCCAGTAATTGGGGATTGATAAATTCGTCTCTCACATGCTCTGCCATAGCGCGCGCATTTCGGAAAACCAAATCATAACTTCTCCGTAATTCCTCGTCCAGTTCTTCGCAGACCCGCTCCAACGCTGCCAGAAGCGTTTCATCTTTAACTACCGGCACTGCAAGCAGCGCTGCATTCAAAAGTTCAAGATTCTCCCGCTCTTCCAGTTCTTTCAGAAACACATCTAAATTCGCCACTGCATCTGGGAATGTCCCAAAGGTGCGCAGCAATGTTGGCTTCTCCTTTTCACCCACAATATCCAAAAGTCCTGCTACATCCCGCAGTTTCAGCCATGGACGTTTTTTGAACATCTCAAATGCAATGTACCAGTGTTCCTGTGAAATCTGGGGCAGTACCTTCATAATCCGTTTTCCCCAATGATCTAGGAAAGCCCATGTCTCTTCCTCACTACCCCTGTAACGATTACGGACATCATAAATTTCCCAGATAATTCCATCATACAAGCCCAGCGCCCAGCGCTGTTCCAGAAAAGCATCCAGCTCTTTCGTAGGCAAGAATCCCAGCAGCCATCTGGTATTTGATTCGTGTATATACTCCTGTGCCGCTTCTACAATCCACGCTTTCGATGCTGCTGACAGGACTGGGAATTTCTCCATGCTGGAAAGAATCAGTCGTTTTTCATCCTTGTCTGTAGTATTTTGATAACGCTCCCGAAGTTCGTCTTCATCGCCGTCTAAATTTGTTCCAAACCAAAAAATATGATATCCGCCGCTGACTTCACGCAGCCATCTTTTGTACCATGCAAGAAAGCCCTGTTCCCTTGGAAAGAAAACGTATGTCAGTTCGCTTTCCACATACACAACCCGCCCCTCGTTTGGACCTGACAGCAATAAATACATAAAATAAGAATCTCCCTGACTGCCAATCGGTATACAGCCCTGTAGATAGTCCTCTCCTTCTGTCTCAGAATCGTTTTCCTGTTCCTCGTCATCAATCATATGCGCACAGTCATATTCCTCATCATCAAGTTCTTCATCTTCATCTTCATATTTATATTTATATTTATCTTCATCTTCATCTTCATAGTATTCCTGTGGGATCTCGATTCCCGGATATAACACAGGTTCTTTTTTGAAGTCAATGTCATCTTCCAGCCAGTACAAAATTTTCTGCAAAGAAAACAGGCCATAATAAGGTCCTGCACCGCCATTGCCTGCCAATAACAAAAAATCGCGGTACTCCTCTGGCAGCCTGACACCGATTTTCTGTTCAAACTCCTCCACTTCCTCGACAGACGCCGGCGGATTCCACTGGTACTGATGCGATTTCGCCCCAAACTGGTAGCAGTATTTATCCACTGCTTTTGCTTTGTTCAACAACGCTCTTAATTCCTCCAACGGAAAACTCTCTGACATACTTAGTCCTCCTCGTTTTATCCATATTTCTTGAAGTCCATCTATGACGGTTTGCTGGTTTGCTATATCCCGCATGTACAAACAGGGTCTAATGCATTAAACCTATTGTCAGTTTAACACATTAGACCCCAAGTGTCAATCTATATTTTGTTGGATACCGCTTGGAACAAATTCTTTGTTACTGCATCATTTTCTTCACAATATAGCACGATAACAAAGAACAAAGAATCCCTTCCAGCACAACACATACCAGCATTTTTGCCAGCATCTCATAAAATGCTTCAACAGTCGCAAGATTTCCAAGAATACGCAGAAACCCAGATGCCAGTGCTGCGCTTGTCAGTGTCAGTCCATAGATGGCTTTGTGTAGTTTATATCCGCGAAACCGAAGCAGATTCGCCGCGGTAAAAATACCAAGCTGCAAGGCGGCGACCCAACAAAGCCACCGATGTAAATAGTATCCGATTTCGCTGATTGGTATGTGCAAAACATGCGCACCGCTGCCAATAGGCAGGCTCACAATAACAATCATAAAATACACGATAAGCAGCGCGATGCTCATCACCATGAGGACACTCGGAAGTCTCGACGCCTTTGATGGCTCTACATGATGTTCTTTATATCCGTTTCGGGGAGGATTTGTTACAAAAAATTTCTTCCATCTTCCATTTCTTTGCCGGGAGAATAACTGCTTTCTCACCAATAATGTCTCTTATAATGCGCAGCTCCAACTGTTGCCGATGCCTGAAATGCACGATCATATCCTCAAACCTACGATATCCGTATTTTTCTCCATATGGAGAGTGAACCAGATATTCCAGCATCAATGAATACCACAATTCATTCCCCTGAGCATCGCTGCGTTCTTCTTTTATGATTTTTATCGCTTCTTCCACTTCATCGCTGTATAAATACAACAGGAGAAATTGTTCTTTTTTTACCTTGGCATACAATTCATGGTAAAACTCTACAATTTCGTCGTTACTTAACTGATGGAACAATATCAAATCTTCGATGATATTCTGAAAAAATGAGCATTCGAATAGATAGCCTGTTTCAGAAAAATTGGAATATCTGGAAAAAATAATAGCTTTCAAATCCTGCAATGATTTTCTCCCATTGTAAATTTCAAATTTCTCCAATTCCTTATGAAAATTCGGAACGTCCGTAATAATTTTCGTGTAGGAAACGACAAAGTGTTCTCGCTCCCGAACGGTATTCTTTATGATTTCATCCCGAAGCGGCTCATAGCGTTTTAGCACTTGCTCGTATTCATCCTGCGTCATCCATGCACACCACGCCAATTCAACCGGTGAATAGTCGCCCTCTCTGCAAACATGAAATTCTGGGACAGCAGCGTGGATACGATTTAGCAGTGTGGATTTTCCCATCCCCTGAATTCCTTCTATAAAAACATTTTTCATATACTCTTCTCCCCAAGGTGTCAGTCTATCATACTTTATTACCTCTTTTTACCAAATTAACCACTTGTTCAAGACGCATTTCTCCCATGTCCTGTTTATCAAGTTCTGCGTCTCTTTGTCTTACGGATACAGACATATTATTTTTCTCGTTTTCGCCTACGATAATCATATATGGCACCTTATCCATTCGTGCTTCACGAATTTTATATCCAAGTTTCTCACTTCGAACATCCACTTCTGCCCGGATATCATTTTCTTCCAAAAATTCCTCAACTTTCTTAGCATAATCATTATATTTATCTGAAACTGGAAGAACTTTAACCTGTACAGGTGCAATCCACGCAGGAAATTTTCCCGCATAATGTTCTAATAAAATGCCAATAAAACGTTCTATCGATCCAAATATAACTCTATGCAGCATAATCGGACGATGTTTCTCTCCATCTGCCCCAATATAGTCAATATCAAATCTTTGCGGAAGCTGGAAATCAAGCTGTATTGTTCCGCATTGCCACGTTCTGCCTATGGAATCTTTTAGATGAAAATCAAGTTTCGGTCCATAGAATGCACCATCTCCTTCATTTACGACATAAGATTTACCCATTCCCTGCACTGCTTTTTCTAAAGCTTCCGTAGCAAGCTGCCAATCTTCATCACTGCCTATGGAATGCTCTGGTCTCGTTGACAATTCAATTTCATATGAAAAACCAAACTTTCGGTAAACCTCATCAATAAGACGCATAACACCTTGTATCTCATCCAATACCTGATCTTCTCTCATAAAAATGTGAGCGTCATCCTGTGTAAATGAACGCACTCTCATGAGACCGTGTAAAGTTCCAGACTTTTCATTGCGATGCACAAGCCCTAATTCTCCCATTCGCATAGGAAGCTCCTTATATGACCTTGGTTCCAGTTTATACACGAGCATTCCACCCGGGCAGCTCATTGGTTTGATTGCATAATCATCATCTTCAACCTTGAGAGCGTACATGCTATCTCTATAATAATCCCAATGGCCAGATGTCTCCCAAAGACTTCGTTCCAACATAATAGGCGTAGAAATTTCAACATATCCTTCTCTGCGATGGATTTTCCGCCAATAATCAATCAGCAGGTTCTTCAATATCATTCCTTTTGGCAGGAATACCGGTAATCCCGGTCCCTCATTGAAGATTGTAAATATTCCGAGTTCCTTTCCCAATTTTCTGTGGTCTCTTGCTTTAGCTTCTTCAACCATATGCAGATATTCATCTAATTGTGCCGCTTTGGGAAAAGATATACCATAGATTCTCGTAAGCATTTGATTTTTTTCGCTGCCTCTCCAATAGGCTCCAGCCACTGACAATAGTTTGATTGCTTTAATCTGACACACATTAGAAATATGTGGTCCTGCACAAAATTCCTCATATTCTCCCTGCTTATAGAAGCTAATTTGCTCTGTATCATTCAGTTCTTGAATCAGTTCAACCTTATACTTTTCATCTGCATTCTCCATAAAGCGAAGCGCTTCTTCTTTTGACTTCTCATAAACCTGCAAGGATAGAGACTCCTTTACGATCTTTCGCATTTCTGCTTCGATTGTCTTTAAATGATCTTCTGTAAATGAAAATTCAAACTGAAAATCATAATAAAATCCATTATCGATTGCCGGACCAATGGCACACTTTGTTTTCGGATATAAACGTTTTACAGCCTGTGCAAGCACATGTGCACTCGTATGCCAAAATGCCTTTTTTCCCTCCTGTTCTTCAAAGTTTACTTCTGCAATTTCTCCATTTTTTCGTAGAACCTTCATAATGTGTTGCTCCTTTCTCTTTTCCGTTAGGAATTGTCAAGAAATAACTTGTTAATTTGACGCCGTATAAATGTTCAGCTGCAAAGAAGATAATCGCAGGCGTAGCGGGCTACGTCAAGATTATCTGATGCCGCAGATGGACATTTAGACAAGTCAAATTGATGAGTTATTTATTGACAGTTCCTTACTAACTATTTGGCAACAACATAAGAAAAGCACCCATAAGACCATAATCACATCGTCTCAAGGGTGCACTTAGCACGGTTCCACCTTAACTTTTCACTTCAGATTCCATCAAATCCTATCCTTTAACGCAGGCATACGGTAACACTTACTCATTTCAGCATTACAGCTCTGGAATGGTTTTCGTCTAATTTCCACATAAATAGCTTCCACCAAGTACTATTCTCTCTGGATGTTTCCAACTAAACTACTTTTTTCCGTCTTCGCTTTTCTTATGTTATTGATGGTACTTTATCACAACTTCTTTATTTTGTCAATGCTCATGTTGACCAAAACGGCATGATATTATCAAGCCAGTTCAATCCAATATCTTTGTTCCACAACCCCATCAACAACAATCTCGTTTTCCAGTACACCGCCATTATTTTGAATACTCTTAGCTGAACCAACGTTATCTTTATCACAAACCATTAAAACCTTCGGTATTCCCAATTTCCTGCATTCGTCTAAAGCCAGCGATATCATTTTGGTCGCAATCCCTTTTCTTCTCTCAGATGGACGCACACCATCTCCTATATGACCACCGTTTAATAATAATGCTTCGTTCAAATAGTGTCGAATATTTACAGCACCTACAACAATGTTTCGATCTTCGTCTAAACAAAAAAATGTAGAATCCGGTACCAAACCTTTACTGGTATCTTTTACTTCAAGATTGTTGCAATAGCACTCAAAATCATGGTAGTTTGAGTGGCGGATTGCATGGGGAATGATTTCTTCGCCAGAAGCATTCCACTCGTCCAACATATCTCTAATTTGATTACAATATTCGTTTGTTGCTTTTACTAACTTTAGTTTCATGACAATACCCCCATAAATTCCGATTGTGATTTGATGATTTTTAAGGGAAATATCAGCTGTTATAATTTGTTATTAAAATCTCCGCTAACCCTTGAAAACACTAAGTTTATCGCAGGTGAACTTTCCCTTATCATTTCCCTTGTGTTATATCTTCCCACAGGGTATTACAAACCCTGATAAGGGAAAAAATGAGGGAAACAAAATCACATAAAACATTATAACACAAAATATACGGGAATTGGTAAACTGATTGAAATGCTTTCAAAAAATCTACGAAAAGAGGACAGATAAAATGAATATGATTTATGCAACATACAATATCCACCATAACAGCATTGACGTATTCACCTATGCAGGCTACTTTTTACGGATAGACTGTAATAAAGCAGAAGAAGGATTGAAAACTACTCCCTGCTCTGAATGTGCCTTAAATGCTCTGGCAATAGATGAACCGCTTGAATATGCAAGATTGCATCTTGAAGGAAATATGCAGATGTGGGTGGATGCGGAAGACAGTCTTGAGCTGTGGTAATTTTAATTCCCCCGAATTCGGGGGAATTAAATCACTTCAAAATCTTTGTAGTCTGTTCTTCCAAAATAGACATCTGATGTATGGCAATCTTGTTAAGTTTTATTAAGCGTTCTTTCTGGTTCAGCCCATCTTCGATCAACACCGCGTTAATGTTTTCCATATTTGACAAGCATATCAATTCATTTATACTTGCATAATCCCTGATATTTCCCTTTTTATCAGGATTCTTATCACGCCATTGCTTCGCTGTCATGCCAAATAATGCCATATTCAGCACATCAGCCTCTGATACATATATGACGGAAGTCTGCTGTGGTGTGAGTTCCGGCGGAATGAGATTGACTTTGATTGCATCTGTATGTAACCGGTAATTTATTTTTGCCAATTCCCTCTTTGCGCTCCATCCAAGTAAAGCCTGTTCTTCTTTCTTTAACCGCTCAAATTCCTTGATAAGGTATATATTGTATTCTTGTTGCGTAGCCATTTTTCTATCAGGGCAGGTCCGTTGTCAATTTTCCTTACCATATCCGTTAAAG
>VSNR01000129.1 GCA_009774345.1 Lachnospiraceae bacterium
TCGGAAAATCAATTCCGATCAACCTTTCTAAGTAGATTATACACGGACTGTTTGCAGAGTGCAAGCAGTCTTTTAAATTTTTAGACGATAATTTAAGAAAGCACCACCCAAATCACAATGCAAGTTCAGGCGGTGCTTTCCGCATCCATTATCTAAGGAATTGTCAAGAAATAACATGTTAATTTGACGCCGTATAAATGTTCAGCTGCAAAAAAGATAATCGCAGACGTAGCGGGCTACGTCAAGATTATCTGATGCCGCAGATGGACATTTAGCCATGTCAGTACCTGACAAGTCAAATTGATGAGTTATTTATTGACAGTTCCTAAGTACTGGACGGTTCTTAAAATTCATTGATGCCGAGCCATAATACGGTTTTCTGCTGAACGCTGCCCGCGCCTCCGGTGCGATTCCGCCTGCGCTGAGCTCTTTCTCTGTAACCTTCCTGCACTCGGACACTTCCCGCTCTATGTAGGCGCCCACAATCTGCACTACACCTTTCCCACTCATAAAATCCATATAAATTCCCCCTTCTGCACATATTTATTCCTTATTTTATTCTCTGCGGCGCTTATCAGCTTATGATTTTCCGCAAAATTTTATATAGATTTAGAGACGATGTGAATCGTATTCGTTCTCACAGATATATTTATAACACACTCTCCTCGTACTTTCAACCATTTTTGTGCAAATTTTATAAAAATTTGAACTATTTCGTAAAATTCAGTAACTAATTGCTGTATTTTTTTGTTTTCAAATTATTTCCAATAATTTGCGATTTTCTCTGTACATCCTAAAGTTTTTATGCGATAATGTCGATATAAACTTAAAACCAGCATACCGCATTTATGCGGGCTGGACGGCTGCCATGGAGGGTTACTGACACTGTATCAAATGAAATATGAAAATTGAAATAAGAAGGGAAGGGATACCATATGAGTTTATCAGGAATTGGGTATAACAGCACGACTGATCTATATGCACTTGAAGCGGAGAAGAAAGAAAATACAGCCTCTAAGGCTGACAAAGCTGACACCGCCAGCACCGAATCATCTAAAACAGAATCCAACAAAAACCAAAATTCAGCTGCGGTCTATGACAAGAGGGAACTGTCTGCGGATGACAGAAAATCCATCGTTGCCCAGCTCAAGGCAGATCAGGAGAAACGCCAGAGCCAGCTCACCGATCTTGTACATAGCATGCTCTCTACACAGACCAACACATTTGGTCAGGCAAACAATATCTGGCAGTTCCTCGCAAAAGGAGACTACAAGGTTGATGCTGCGACACAGAAAAAGGCACAGGAAGCCATCTCAGAAGATGGATATTGGGGCGTAAAACAGACCTCAGACCGCATCGTATCGTTCGCAACCTCTCTTGCGGGCAATGATCCCAAACAGCTTGAGAAGATGCGTGACGCATTCCTCAAAGGATATGAGAAGGCTGAGAAGCAGTGGGGCGGCAAGCTTCCTGAGATCTCACAGAAAACGTATGATGCCGTACTTGAAAAGTTTGACAGCCTGATGAAGCCAAAGACAGAGAATCAGGAACCGCCAAAGGATACTGTTACCACAACAGAGGATGGCACTGTCGTTGCAAGAGCACAGTAAAAACTTTAAATATAAAAACCGAGCAGAGAACCTGCTCGGTTTTTATATTTATTTAACGATCAAAAGTTTGTCGCCCGCCTTGATCTCATCCTCCGTCATATTATTCATTTCCTTGATGCGGCCGACGCTCACATAATATTTCTTGCCAATCTGCCAGAGCGAATCACCCGGCTTGACATAGTAAATCGCAAATCCCGGCAGTTTTTCCAACACATCTGCATTGAGCGGCGTCACACTCAGCTCTGTGAGAATATCCTCACTCTTTGCACTGTAGAGCCGCAGCTCGATATTCATCGTCCCGCGCCACTCAAGCTGTGAGCTGTCCTTGATGCTCACAGTCTGCTGCGGAATCTGCACGGATAGTGAATACTGCTCGACTTGTGTCTCATCCACGCCCGCAAGCTCCCGCTCCACCTCAACCGGCACACTGGTGCGCACTGGATATAGTCCCTCACCGCCTTCGTTCGAGGCATATAATATTTGCAGCTCGATCTCCCCGGAAAGCCGCAGCATCCCATCTTTGAAGGTAGTCTCCTCTAACTTCACCCGCGCATCGCTGTGGCACACCTGCAAAATCTTGGGGTCTGCATCCTCAAGCCGGATGCTGCGCGTCAGCTTTTCCTCAATATTCTGCTCTGTGCACAGATTTCTAAACTGTTTGCTGTCAATCCCTGCCTGTACCTCGCAGCTCACGCCATACACATCTGCCACAATAGAGGTGCTCTCCTTCTCATAGAGCTTGATTTCCAGCTCCACCGTCATCTCGATTCCGATCAGCCGCATCTCGCCGTCTGCATCCTCTCTGACAGAGATTTCCTCGTGCCCTGTCTCGTACATCACATCGGCAATCATGCCTTCCCGGCTGTTCTGGCATTCTACAGTTCCATTAAATGGTATCATCGTCTCATACCAGTTCATTCTGCCAGAAGCATCCTCCCGGTACACAATAAACAGGCTCAGCTCCCCGGTGATTCCCAGCTTCTCATCCATCGGGCGGAAGCTGATGCTGCTAATCTCCGCATTTTTCCACAGCGCAGCGCCAATGTCCGGCATCCCGGCTGGCAGGCGCGTCTCCTCATGAATGCGCAGCAAATCTCTTTTCTTGACAATGGTTTCCAGAAATTCCAGACTCTTCTTGCGGTATTCAAGCTTTTCAAGCTCTGAATCCCCAGAGTTATCCAGCTCCACGCACAGTTCCTCGGCAATGCTCTCCTCCACGCGCGGTTCGAGCGAGATCACCGCCTGAATGCTGAGTTTCCTTGAATTGATAATGTGCACCCGCATATCATCCAGACTCGTGCGGCAGATGACTCTGTCCTGCCCCTCAAGTTTATCGAGATAAATCTCCTCCATAAAAGGAATCTCGCCCTCCATGCCCGCAAGTGTTCTCTCCTCCTTATCCCCAGACAGAGTGCCTTCTGTCTGATACAGCAATTGATAGCACAAGCGCCCCTTGACCCAGATTTTGTTCATCCCGGTCTTGATCTCATCCACTTTGATCTTACCGCAGTCGTAAATCACCTTCGCCACATCCGGCTTCGCATCGGACACATTGATGTCCGTCTCCAGCGGCACCTGCAAAAGCGCCTTTGACTTTATCCGCTCTGTATGGATATTTTTCTTCATTAATTCCATATAAAAAGCCCTCCCCTATGATACTACTTCAATGTATGCGGATGGAAGGCTTGGTATGACTTTCAAAGAAATAAAAAAAGATGTGGCACAACTATCCTTGAAACTGCCACTTGAAAAATCAAGATACATCGTTTATAATCAGAGTAGAAGGTAACGGAGATATCGGTTTGTCCCCATTACCGCAGACGGAAACTTGATGTATTAACAATTTATTACTACAAACAAATTATCCCCTATTGCAAGTAGGGGATAATTTTATTCTGTCTATTCTATTTTCGGTTATGATGATTATCTATGTAAGACAATGCAGCAAAAACAACCAAAAGCAATGTCAAAATCTCTAACGTATTCATAGCATCATCTCCTTTCCGTTTCCGAAAAGGATAACCGAGGACTATCCCCATACTGTCTACTCTGACCACATTTATTCTATCATAAATACCAAAATAATACAATTCATTATTTCACCGCCCCAATGATCTCCCCCAAATTCTCAATACCATACTGGCGCATATAGTCCTCGATGCCCTTCACCACTTCCATTGTCGTGTAGGGATTGACAAAGTTCATGGCACCGATAGCAACCCCTGTTGCGCCTGCCAGCATAAACTCAATCGCATCCTCCGCATTGGCGATGCCGCCCATGCCAATCACAGGGATACTCACTGCATTTGCCGCCTGATACACCATACGCACCGCAACTGGTTTAATGGCAGGACCAGACAATCCGCCTGTCTTGTTCGCCAGCGCAAACGTTCTCTTGTGGACATCAATCTTCATCCCCGTAATCGTATTAATCAGTGAGACCGCATCACTTCCTGCCGCCTCTGCCGCCCTTGCCATCTCTGTGATATCCGTGACATTGGGTGACAGTTTCATGATAATCGGCTGCTTTGCCTTTGCCTTGATTTCTTTCGTAATGTCAAAAAGGGAACGCGGATGCTGTCCAAATGCGATGCCGCCATGCCTGACATTCGGGCAGGACACATTGATCTCAAGCAGATCGACAGGCTGGTCTGAGAGCTTCTCGACCACCTCCACATAATCCGATACCGTTCGTCCGCAGACGTTGACGATAATCCTCGTATCAAACTGTTTTAAAAACGGGATATCCCGTTCAATCAATACATCAATCCCGGGATTTTGCAGCCCGATCGCATTGAGCATCCCCCCGTAGGTCTCCTGCACACGCGGGGTCGGATTTCCTTCCCACGCAACATTTGCAACCCCTTTGGTCACAACTGCCCCAAGACGGTTCAAATCAACAAATCCTGCATCGGAATACTCCATGCCAGAGCCAAAGGTGCCTGACGCTGTCATAACGGGATTTTTGAACGTAACTCCTGCTATTGTTATTTCAGTATTCAATCTCTTTTCCTCCTAACTCCAATTGACGTACAGCGTACTATATTTCAACGTCCATCGCATCATAGACGGGACCATCGGTACAGATGCGCGCATTCTTGACATGCGAGTGATGGTCGGTCTCCCGTGTCTTCACGACACAGCCCAGACAGACACCAACGCCGCATGCCATCCGCTCTTCCAGCGAGATAAACGCCTGACTGCCATTTTCGATGGCATATTTCTTGATAGCCCGAAGCATCGGCATCGGTCCGCAGGCAAAGATCACATCTGCTTTTAGCCGCTCTGCCTCAATGGCATCAATCACCGTCCCTTTGGTGCCAGCACTGCCGTCCTCCGTCGCAATATGCACAGGCGCATACTGTGACAAATCCTCCGCCAGAAAAAGCTCCTTGTCGCGGTAGCCGGCTATCACATCAACAGACGCGGCATTTTTTAGTGCCTTTGCCACGGATAACATCGGTGGAATGCCGATGCCGCCGCCGATCAAAAAGACGCGCTTCCCTTTTGCCTTCTCCAATGGAAAGCCATTCCCGAGTGTTCCGAGAACATCAATGCGGTGCCCTGTCTTGTAGCGCGAAAATTCAGCGGTCCCCTTCCCAGCCACGCGGTATACAATGCGCAGCCTGCCATTTGCCAGATCTGTCTCGCAGATGCTGATGGGTCTTGGCAGAAGCGCGGATTTGTCCTGTGTGTACACGCTGATAAACTGTCCGGGCTTTGCCTGCGCCGCAAGTGTCGTCGTAATCCACATATCGTAGATTCCGGGAGCAATCTGCTGCTGCTTATATACTCTGGCGGTTTCTTTCTTCTTTGAATCCATTTTTATTGAACCCATTTCTATCCCTCCTCAATTGCTTTCTATCCAAATAATAGGTATATGACATGAATCAATGAATTATAAGTATATCATAACACAGTTTGACCGTTTTGTCCTTATTAATATTTTTTCGCGCCGCCGTGCCGCCTTGACAACCATAAACACAGCAGTATACAATAAAAAGTACTTTACAAGAAGGGGGGTACAATCCATGGGATTTTATCTAAATCCGAGCGATAAAGGTTTCTGGAAATCTGTCCGCTCTGAGATCTACGTGGACAAGACAGAACTCATCGCCTGCACCAGCAAAGCAATCAACACAGAAGAACAATACATCTGTGTCAGCAGACCGAGGCGCTTTGGCAAGTCAATGGCACTGAAAATGCTGGCAGCTTACTATAGCTGTGGATGTGATTCGACAGACCTGTTCAGGGGATTAAAAATAGAGAACAGTGAGACGTTTCGGGAGCATCTAAATCAATACAATGTCATTTATTTAAATATGCAGCAGTTTATGACGCAGGCAGCGCACGGACAGGAACTGGAATATCTGGAACAGGAGGTCATGGAGGAGCTTCTGGAAGAATACGGGGATTTAGGATACAGTAAAAAAAGAGGACTTGCAGGAGCATTCAGAAAAATATACACCAAAACCCAAAAGCAGTTCATCTTCTTAATTGACGAATGGGACTGCGTGATGCGGGAACGACAGGAATCAGAGACCATGCAGAAACAATATCTTGACTTTCTGCGGGACCTTTTAAAAGACCAGCCCTATGTGGCGCTCGCGTATATGACGGGAATTCTGCCTGTAAAGAAATACGGACAGCATTCTGCACTAAATATGTTCTGGGAATATTCAATGACCGATCCGTTTGAATATGAAGAGTACACTGGCTTTACAGAAAATGAAGTCAGAGGTCTCTGCGAACGCTACGGTATGGATTTTGCACAGATCAGTAACTGGTATGACGGTTATCAATTCCGCCAGTTTCGGCATATCTACAATCCACGGTCTGTTGTGGCGGCGATGAAAAGTCATGTATTATCAAATTACTGGACTTCCACTGAAACGTATGAGGCATTGAAGGTTTATATAGATATGGATTTTGACGGGCTTCGGTCGGACATTGTGCAAATGCTGGGGGGCGCACGCATCAGGATAAACACCTTCAGTTTCCAGAATGATATGCGCAATCTTCAGACCAAAGATGATGTGCTGACGCTCTTGGTTCATTTAGGATATCTGGGATACGATGCAGAGAGCAGAGAGGCATTTATTCCAAATAAAGAAATCATCGGAGAGTTTGAGAATGCGATGAGTGTGAACGGCTGGGCCAATGTCATGCAGATTTTGAAAGCATCCGATCAGCTTCTGGAAGATACCTTGAGAGGAGATGCGGACCGTGTTGCCAGCGCACTTGACGATGCCCATACACAGGCAGCCTCCATCCTGACCTACAATGATGAAAATTCGCTTAGCTGCGCGATTGGTCTGGCGTACTACAGTGCAAGAAAAGAGTACAGACTGATCAGAGAACTGCCTGCTGGCAAAGGATACGCGGATATTGTATTTCTGCCACTGCCCTGCGTGAACAAACCCGCACTGATCGTTGAATTAAAGTATTGCAAGACCGCCCATGCCGCGATACAGCAGATCAAAGACCGGCAGTATACACAGGCATTAGAAGACTATACTGGTGAGATTCTGATGGTGGGCATCAATTATGACAAAGACCGCAAAGACAAACCGCACAGTTGTGTGATCGAACGATATCGAAAATGATAAAAAGGGTGTAAAGTCTTTTATAATACAAACTTTACACCCTTTTCGTGATATCATAATGAATGCAGTTATGCTAATGTACCTTTTTCAAGCCATGCCCGATTTTCAGTACTTGTCCCCAATGCGTCAAGCGCTACATCATACGTATCGGATATTTTTCGATTGAGCATAATGATTTCTTTCTTAATTTCCAACTGCCCTAATGATATTTTGTCAATCTTTTTCTTCATGCCTTGCATTTCATCTTTCATGCCCTGCATTTCATCTTTGATGCCCTGCATTTCGTTTTCCATACCCTGTACTTTTGTTAAGAGTAAATCAAGTTTTTCACTGTCTGTCATCTTCTATCACTCCTTCGTTGTGATTTGCATATTCGCTCTGTTTTTATGGGTCTGATACCAGTATACCACAACTTAGATGTAAAGTCTATGCCAGAAATTCCTTCACCTGCTCATACACGCCCTTTGCGTCGAGTTTGTACTTCTCCACGAGCGCTGCCGCAGAGCCGGACTCTCCGAAGGTGTCCTGCATACCGATCTTGCAGACTGGTGTCGGGAGCGATTTACAGAGTGCATCGCACACGGCGCTTCCAAGTCCGCCGATCACAGAATGCTCCTCTGCCGTGACAACCTTTCCGGTCTTTCTTGCGGAGTTGATGATCAGCTCTTCATCTAACGGCTTGATCGTACAGATGTTGATAACCTCTGCACTGATGCCGTCCTT
This sequence comes from Lachnospiraceae bacterium, assembly GCA_009774345.1. Taxonomy (GTDB): domain Bacteria; phylum Bacillota; class Clostridia; order Lachnospirales; family Lachnospiraceae; genus COE1. The sequence goes on from VSNR01000129.1 coordinate 7,940, forward strand.
CGCGAGCAGCTCAGCAGCGCCGAGCGCGGAATCCACACAGATGCCCGTCGCCACGATGGTCACGTCCGTACCCTCTCTCACGATGGTGCCCTTTCCAATCTCAAACTTATAGTCAGGATTGTCGTTGATCACAGGCACTGCCGCACGTCCAAAGCGAATGTAAACAGGACCTTCATATTCTACTGCCGCGCGGACTGCTGCCTTTGCCTCGATATCGTCTGCCGGACACATCACGACCATGCCCGGAATCGTGCGCATCAGGGCGATGTCCTCATTGCACTGATGGGATGCGCCGTCCTCTCCCACTGTAATACCCGCATGGGTCGCGCCGATCTTGACATTCAAGTGCGGGTATCCGATGGAATTACGCACCTGCTCAAAAGCGCGCCCTGCCGCGAACATTGCAAAAGAACTCATAAATGGAATCTTGCCTGCAAGTGACAAACCTGCCGCGATGCCTGTCATATTGCACTCCGCGATACCACAGTCAATATGTCTGTCTGGAAATGCTTTCTTAAATACGCCGGTCTTGGTCGCCGCCGCAAGGTCTGCGTCAAGCACAACTACATTCGGATTCTCTTTTCCAACCTCAACCAGCGCATTGCCATAGCTCTCTCTGGTTGCTATCTTTTTAATATCTGCCATTTTTATCTCCCTTCCGCCGCCTATGCTAACTGCTGCGCGATCTTCTCTAAATCTGCCATTGCCACTGCGTACTCCTCATCGTTTGGCGCCTTGCCATGCCAGTCCGCATTGCCTTCCATAAAGGATACACCCTTCCCCTTCAAGGAGTGTGCGATGATCGCTGTCGGCATCCCTTTTGTCTCTCTCGCTTCCTTGAAAGCCGCGCGGATTTTGTCAAAATCATGCGCATCGTCCAGATTGATCACATGGAAATTAAATGCCTCAAACTTCTTGTCGATCGGATAGGGCGAGCACACATCCTCGATCTTGCCGTCAATCTGCAAGCCGTTGTTGTCCACGATCACGCAGAGGTTGTCGAGCTTTCTGTGCCCTGCAAACATCGAAGCCTCCCACACCTGACCTTCCTGAATCTCGCCGTCGCCAAGCAGCGTGTACACTCTGTAGTCCGCATTGGACATCTTCGCGCCAAGCGCCATGCCGCACGCCACAGAGATGCCCTGTCCCAGAGAACCAGAGGACATGTCAACCCCCGGAACATGCTGCATACAGGGATGCCCCTGCAAGTAAGAACCCAGTTTTCTCAGGGTCAGCAGATCTTCTACCGGGAAATATCCGCGGTTTGCGAGTGTCGAGTACAGTCCCGGCGCCGTGTGGCCCTTCGAGAGCACAAAGCGGTCTCTGTCCGCCTTCTTCGGGTCCTTCGGGTCAATATTCATCTCCTCAAAATAAAGATATGTAAAGATGTCTGCCGCAGAGAGCGATCCGCCCGGATGCCCTGCCTTCGCAGCATGGACACCGCTCACGATCCCCTTACGAACTTCATTGGCTGTTTTTTGAAGCTCTAAATTTGTCATTGCTTTTTCCTCCATTTATAAAAATATTATTGTATTACCGTTTCGTAAAAAATGTAACCCTCTTCTTCAAGCTCCTCCTCGGACATGGCTCTGTACGCTTCCAGCTCCTCTTCATCATCAATCTCGTCCTCAGGTACAACGGTTCTCTCGCAGTATACATGCTTGCCAACAATCTTCAAAAGCTCTCGGATGGCATCCACATCTCTCCCGCCAAACTCCTGATAGCAGGTACACGCGCTCTTCTGATTGAGTTCATCATAAAAATCCGTGATGCACAGACGGAACATATCCAGTATGCCTTCTAACGGCTCCTGCGAGATGTCTGCGGGTGTTTCTCCCTCTCCAAGCTCCGGCTCCTGCTCGAAGGAGAGCGATGTAAAATACATGTCCTTGTCCTCATCGCCGTCACGATAGGGGTTTTTGCCCTTATAGATATTTTCTTCCACTTTTATGTACGCTGGCGTTGAATACTTATCAGCATGATAAATCTGGATATTTTTCATATTTTACCTCCTGATTCAAAATCTGCCCGGTCTGAAAAGAATCAACTTTCATTCCCTATCTAAAATATCATAAAACATCTGTTTTGTAAACGTACAAATTTGAACAGGATACCCTTCTAATTATATGTATTTACCTTAGTTTTCTACTTTATTGCCATAGTACGCATTCGCGCCATGCTTCCTGTAATAATGCTTGTCCTGAATGCGCTGCGGTGCCGGCTCGACCTCTCTGTTTAGCTGTTCTGTGAAAAGCGCCATCTTGGCAACCTCCTCCAAAACTACTGCATTGTGTACTGCCTCCTTCGCGTCTTTGCCCCACGCAAACGGTCCGTGGTTTTTGCAGAGCACTGCGGGCACTGCCATCACATCCTTCTCCTTGAACGTTTCTATGATAAGGGTTCCTGTGTTCTTCTCGTAGCCCTCGTCGATCTCCTCCTGCGTGAGCACGCGCGCACAGGGAATTTCCCCATACATATAATCTGCGTGCGTCGTCCCATAGCAGGGAATGCTTCTGCCAGACTGTGCCCAGCTTGTCGCGTAGGTGCTGTGCGTGTGGACGACGCCGCCGATTTCAGGAAACGCCTTGTACAGCTCCAAATGTGTCGGTGTGTCTGAGGAAGGATTGTATTTTCCCTCCACTTTATTGCCATTTAAGTCCATGACCACCATGTCTTCCGGCTTTAACAGGTCATAGTCAATGCCGCTTGGCTTGATCACAAACAGTCCGCTCTCCCTGTCAATTGCACTCACGTTGCCCCACGTAAAGGTGACAAGCCCATACTTAGGCAGCTCCATATTCGCCTCATATACTTTTTTCTTTAATTCCTCTAACATCCTGACCCTCCAGATTTCTGAAAATGCTACAATAAAACCTTACATGCCTTTTGCCTACAGATGATCCACCGCCGCGCGCTCGATCGCAAGCCCGTTTTTATACCGCTCGATAAAGGTCTCGAAACCAGCCACATCCGCCGCATCCGGCTCCATGCGCACAGACTCTTCGCCCGCAAATACCTTGTGATTCAGATAATCGCTCAAGGACTCGTCCGCACCTTTTTTCATCATATAGTTCGCAAGTACGGCAATGCCCCATGCGCCGCCCTCACCTGCTGTTTTCATGACAGATACCGGCACATTGACTGCTGCCGCTACGACTTTCTGTCCGACGCCCTCTGTCTTGAACAGTCCGCCGTGTCCGAGAAGCTCGTCCAGTGTCACATGCTCCTGTTTGAACAGAATATCCATGCCGATCTTGATCGCGCCAAGCGCCGTAAACAGATTGACGCGCATAAAATTCGCAAGGTTGAACTTTGCATTCGGTGTGCGCACAAAGAGCGGTCTGCCTTCCTCAAATCCTGTCACATGCTCGCCGGAGAAATAATTATAGGCGAGAAGCCCGCCGCAGTCTGCATCGCCCTCAAGCGCCTTTCTGTAAAGGGTTCCATAAAGCTCGTTCATATCCACCTTCTGCCCCATCGACTCCTGAAATTCTTTGAATAAATTCACCCATGCATTCAGATCAGAGGTACAGTTGTTGCAGTGGACCATCGCCACAAGGCTTCCGTCCGGGGTGGTCACAAGGTCGAGCTCGTCATAGGATTTCGACAGGTCTTTCTCAAGTACCGCCATCGCAAACACGGAAGTACCGGCTGAGATATTGCCTGTGCGCTGTGCGACGCTGTTTGTCGCCACCATGCCTGTGCCCGCGTCGCCCTCGGGCGGACACATCGGAATCCCCGCCTGCAATGTACCTGTCACGTCGAGCAGCTTTGCCCCTGCCTCGGTCAATGTGCCTGCCCGATCGCCGGACACCAGCACCTTTGGCATAATGTCTGCAAGTTTCCACGCAAAATTCTTGTCCTTCACCAGCTCATCGAACTGTGAAATCATACGCTTGTTAAAACCTTTGGTATCAATGTCAATGGGAAACATGCCGGACGCCTCGCCGACACCGAGCACCTTCTCGCCGCTTAACTGCCAGTGGATATATCCTGCAAGTGTCGTGAAGAAATCAACGCTGCCAACGTGCTCCTCGCCGTTTAGAATCGCCTGATAGAGATGTGCGATGCTCCATCGCTGCGGAATATGATATTGAAAAAGCTGGGTGAGCTTCTCGCTCGCCTCCTGTGTGATCGTATTTCTCCATGTCCTGAAGGGCACCAAAAGCTCCCCGCCCTGATCAAATGCCATGTACCCATGCATCATAGCACTAAAGCCAAGCGAACCGAGCGTCTTGATCTGCGTGCCATATTTCTCCTGCACAGACTTTGCCAGATCCTGATAGCAGTCCTGAAGCCCTTTCCAGATGGCCTCTAGGCTATAGGTCCATATGTTGTTCACGAGCTGGTTCTCCCAGTCGTAGTTGCCGATGGCAAGCACTTCATGATTCTCATCAATCAGCACCGCCTTGATTCTGGTTGAGCCAAACTCAATCCCGAGTGCTGTCCTGCCGCTCTCGATCGCACTTCTTGCATCAAGTCCCATAAATTTGTAACCTCCTGTTCCTGTATTGTTTTCGTCGCTCCGTAATATGTACTCATAAGGCTATTATAACAATAAGCCTGCTGTAATGCAAGCTTATTGTTTACTCAATTCTAAAATAT
>VSNR01000013.1 GCA_009774345.1 Lachnospiraceae bacterium
TAATATATATCACCACATATTTTATGAAAAAAATTAGATGTTTGAAATCTTTCTATTGCATCCAGGCACACGCCAATCGCTTTATTCAAATCTTTCTTTTGACGTAATTGATATATTTGGTCAGCATAATTTCGCTCTTCCTGACTGATTCTCATTCCCATCGGTCACTACTCCCTGTTTGCACACCTTTCTCCGCCTTTTTAATGACTATACACCGTTATACGGCTATCGTCAAAGAGATTCTCGCCTAGCAGTCCGATATCTGTATATTTCATGCCGGATTTCCACATGACGTATGGCAGTGAAAGCTGATCGCGGCGGCTCTTTGATCTGACAAACTCCTGCCACCATTTTTCCATCAGTTCTGTTGAGCGCGTGTTTCTTAGATCAACAGCAAGGATCGTGCACTCATACAGTCCGTAATTTTTTGGAAACCCCGCCTTTTCGTAGTCCTGCATCTGACGCTCGATCGCTTCTCTGCTGCCCTTTCTCCTGCTGATACAGACTTTTGCCTCCACATAGGCGCATTGGCGCTGGCTGTGGGAGAAGATGGCTATTCCGGTCTTTGCCTTGGTCTGTAGGATATAAGTGCCAAGAAAGGATTGTATCCCAATATTCCCATCCACATAGACCGTATAGTCTGCCTCTGGAAACAGTTCCTTGGGATGCATTTTGATATAGCGGTTTGAGAGGGTTCTGTCCTGTTTCTTTGCAATGTTTTCTGGTATCTGCCGAATTGACCACTTTGAGTTTTCTGCCTTTTTGATACTGGCTGCATCCTCTGTAAAGCAGATGTATTCCACGTTGTCAAATAAAAGCAGCGGCTCCTTCAGGGCATCATATCCTCCTACGATACAGGTATAAATGATGATTTTCTTGTCCTTTAGCTTCTGATAACTCTGATAGGTGCTGGCTTGATGGGCAGCGCTGCCGGCGGCTTTTCTTTTTTTCTGATATTTCGCCAGTTTTCTGTTTGCAATCTTTAAGTGCACCGCATCCATCAAAAATGAAAAATCCAGTTTCTTGACCACGCGGAGCAGGTTGTTGATTTGTAGTCCTCTAAGATAATCTGCGCCGTAATAAAGACTGTTAAATTCTGCATTTCTCTGCTCAATGCTCTCAAAAAATTTTTCTGTATAATCCATTATTCCTACAGCACCTCTCTCTGAAAGTAATTTTCTAAGCAATAGACAATCATTGAACCAAATTCATAAAATTTCCCTTCCCGCATCTCTCTATATTCTCTAATAGTATCATCTATATAGTCTGCATCCTGCAAAAGCTCCTCCTCGTCAAACTCCTGCTCAAGAACTATCGATTTTCTCCCACTGATCTGAACTATGCCCCTCTACACGACAGCTAAATCAACACCATCAGTCCAATATTTCGAAGTATCCCCGATTTCCATAGATGATACCTGATAATATGATACCGCCTCAACACAAAATTCTGCCGCGGCAGCGTTGCAAACGCTCTGAGCATGCGGCGCGAATCCTCAGGGATTTGATTCTGATACAGTTTTAAAAATTCCGCTGCCTGTGGTGTGGTTTTCATCACGAGCTGCCTCTGCCCTCCCAGATTCGAAAACTTGTTTTTTACATCCTCCTTATAGGATATGCTGCCCTGAAGATTGTCTGTATGCTGCCTGTACTGCATGGTTGGCTCATCTATATATGTGATCCTGCCAAACACCACTGCGATCAGCGCAAGCCAGCTGTCATGCATGATAGCTGTCCGTGGAAGTCTGTCAAGCATCCCTGCCAGACTTTTATTCAGCATGACAGTACAGCCCTGCACTTTATTTTCCATCAACAGATGCGGTAAATCCATGTTTCGAATCTGGTAATGATTCATGGCTCGAAAAGACGGATTCAGTACATTCATCGTTTCGTCTACCACAGTCACATCTGTACTGACTAACAGCGGTATCTTATTGCCATGAACTTTGATCAATTGTTTCATGCGATTTGCCGTTTTCTGAATTTTATCCTTGTTCCAATGGTCGTCCTGATCACATAGCATGATCATATCATGTTCTTTCATCTGAACGCCTACCTCATAAATACTTTTGAGGAAATTTAAAACCACGCCCTGTTTCTTTTGATTGACTTTATAATATATTTTTCCGGGATATTTCTTTTGACAGTTTTCGATGCATTGTATAGTATGGTCAACAGACTGGTCATCAAATATCATCAGGCGCCAGTCCTTCACCGTACTGTCCGCAATGGATTGTATCTGCTCATTTATATATCTTTCCCCATTATAAGTACACATTATGATATTTATCATATACACCTCTCCCCAAACAGTGTACTATTGTCATTTTGATTGGATATGGTACCGTATTTTGGATACACACTCAAACCACACTCTGCATACCATGATACAAAACAGGACTTTATTCAGACGAAAAAGCTTAATGCACAGATCTGGCACGATCGGAACTTTCACTTTCAATGTCCTGTAACTGTCATAATATTTATAAAAAAGTGCTTCCATCTCATCGAGAAGCATTTGATCTTTTTTGTGATACTGCCACACCAGATACCAGTTTTTTGAAAATACTAACAGATAGTTCTGCAATACCTTTGCATATGCTATTTTTGCATACGGCTCCTCTAGTCTTGCAAGGACAATATCTGCGGTTCGGGCAGTCTGCAAGTTAAACTCCAGTGCTCTTGGACTCATGGATACACTGTCAAAATCCACACGGTGAATATAGATATACTGATTTATAATCGTCATTTTCCTGCACGCCCTGACGAGTGCAGAGGTCAGAAGCACATCCTCAAAATAAAGCAGCGGAAATAATTTTTCATACTTTTGAAACTCGGTCTGCTCGAATAAAGCCCTTCGGTAGATCTTGCCCCACAGACATTCTGGTACACCGTGCTGACCAAAAGAACCAAGCATATTCACTGCCCGATTATGGGAGAGTATACGGGATTTTGTGCGCTGCGCATCCTCCCATACATACTGTTCAAAGTCCCCCGTCAGGATATTTTTGTATCTGGCGGCGACAATGTCTGTCGATTCATCCGCGTGAGCCATCAGATACTCAACCGCCCTTGGATTCATACAATCATCATGGTCCATAAAACAAATCCACTCTCCTGCCGCCTGAGTATACCCTGTCTCACGGCTTTTGGACAATCCACAATTTTGTTCATGCCGAATGACCTTGACCCTGTTGTCCTTTGCTGCATATTCCTCGCAAACTGCCAAGGAACCATCCGACGACGCATCATCGACCAGTATGATTTCCAGATCACGATACGTCTGTCCAATGACTGAGTCCACACAATGCCTGATATATTTCTCATCATTATAGACAGGAATGATGACACTCACTTTCCCTTCTTGACACTCAGCCATAAGTATAATTACCCTTGTCTTTCTTGAAAACTTTTCTAAAAATCTCAACTGCTGTGATCACCAGCACATAATACGTATATACAAAATGCAGCAGAAACGAACCATCCCGCTGACGCCACGCCATCCTAACAGAATCCAGCACAGGAAACAGTACCGAAACTGCATACAGCACAAACAGCCATTTTCTCCTGCTATAATGCTTGTCTCCCTCCGCCTTCGCCGCATATCCAAGCGCATTCGTCCCATTCAGATTAAAATGAATCTTAAACCGAACTTTTCTCAGATAGGTTTTCAGATCAGCCTTGGAATAATGATAGATGTTGTCCTCTGGAATGCACCCTGCCATCCCCGTCCTTTCAATGATCTTTTGTGTCGAAAGGTTGACATACTCCTGACTGTCGTACAAATCCCCAAACCATTCTCTAAACTTTTTGATATGAAATGCGGTACATCCCCCGTCACCGATTGGATAGGGATCCCCTTTCTGATACTGATAGACATTGCCATACGGACTTTTGTGAATCAGATACTGCCTATTCTGAGCCACCACTGAGCCTCGAAGATTGTATACGATGTAACTGAATGGATCGCCGCAATAGTTTAAATAAGCACAACTGATGCCGCACTTCTTCCCTGCCAGAAGCTTGTCTGACAAAAGACAATATACATCGGGATTTTTCTCTATAAATCTTCTCTTTCGCATAAGCTGCCTGTCATTTACATAGACTTCATCCGAATCCTGTTTGATAATCCATGTGCCTTTCGCATATTGGTATCCGAGACGCTTTGCAGCCTCTGGAACCTGCTGCTCATTTGGTATGACAATCGCTTTGTATCGCTTTGCGATCTCTATTGTCCGATCCGTTGATCCGCCGTCTATCACCAAAATTTCTATTGCATTCTGATCAAATTTCTGATCTCTAATTGATTTTAATGCTTTCCCAATGGTCCTCTCAGAGTTATATGCCGGCATTACAATCGAAAAAAATATCTCCTTCTCCATAACAGCATTCCCCTTTACAGCCTGCCCAATACCTCACAAATCCTTTTACTGGGGCTGTATTTCCCCAACAGACATTCTTTTTGATAGCTGCGGTACTGTTCTACAAACTTCCTCATATTTTCAATCTTTCCTCCATACATTACCGCATTTTCGCCAATACCCTCCTGCCGTTCTGTCGTCTTTCGCATAATCAGACACGGCTTTCCCATATAATGCAGCTCCTCCTGATTGCTGCCGCCGTCTGTTATCACATACTGTGCCCCGTCAAGCAGCTTCATAAAATCAAAATAATCCACTCGCGATAACAATAAGAACTGCGCATCTGATTTCAGCTCCTCAAGCAGATTCAATTCTCTTAATTTATTTTCTGTTATTTTGTGAAGAATCAGCACACACTTTCTCTGTCTGGAAAACTGTTTTACCTGTTCAAGCACCTGTACAAAAAAGTTTTTGTTCATCAGATTTTCCTGTCTGTGCATGACAAAGACAAAATAGTCCTCGCCCTGTATGTCCTGCACTTCCTTTGTCATTACTTCCACCGTTCTTGAAAATGCCAGACTGTCCAAAATTGTATTATACTTTGTATTGATTACCTTGCCCTTCGCCTTGTCGAGATTCTTTGCCGGCAAATTCCCCGGCGCAAAATGTACACTTGTCAGTCTGCTTGTGATCAGGCGGTCAATCTCCTCTGGAAATGGATTTAATAGATTGTGTGAGCGCAGCCCTGCCTCCACATGACAAAGACGCATCCGCAGCTTTTTGGCAACAAAAGCCCCCATCATAGTAGATACGGTATCTCCATGCACGACCAGACTTGCGCCTGTCAACGCTTCTGCGTCAAACTGCTGCCGAATCATCCTTGGCGCCCTTTTCCTGACTGCCACAAACCACTTCAGTAACCCAACAGCACTTTTCTGAATGGATTCTTCCTTGGATAATTCGATCAGCTTTCCATTTAATTGTATCATATCTAAAATCCTGCTTTTATGCAGGTCATTTTGACCAGATGCGATCAAATGACAGGTATTTCCCGCTTTCTGGCACTCTATAATCACAGGAAATACCTTGATGAGTTCTGCCTCTGTGCCGATGAAAAAATAGATCTGTTTTTTCACTTTGGTCATATTATGCTGTATGCTCCTCCTCTATTATCATTGTCTGTCTGTTTAACTGTTCCAATGTGTCATAAAATGTCATTGCCTCAAAGCCATACTCCCCACAGGACAGTTTGGTCACAGTAGTCTTTTGACTGTCGTCCACATCAAACTGATAGACACGCACTTTATCCCGCTCGATCCAATCACATTCTTCATAACCGTATTCATACTTATACCCCTTGCGTGCTTCGGCACGCATACGAATCAATCTTACTCCCCTACCTCAGCCCACTGTGCCAGATTTTGAAAATAACCTGCATCTACATAATCGCTCTCAAAGATTTTCTTCTCCACAAACAAAATTTCCCTGTAAAACTGTGTCTGATATTTTTTGTTTGTCATCGCTGCTGCCTGTTCGAACTCGGACGAATCCTGAAACAGTTCGGGCAGCTTTGTCTTTCTGGTCTGATCTCCGCTTTTGGGAATCATTCCGTTCAGGGCTTTTCCGATAGAACGCAACCCATCACCATAATTCATTGCATCATTATACACTACAAGTAATTGAACCTTTTTACCGATGTCAGCATTCTTTTTATTTTTCCAGAAAGTCTCACTTAGCAGCATATGTGTATCCGTTCTCTCGTATCTCACACATACTCCTCATTGTACTTGTTATTCAATCATTTGTTGTCGCGCCAGCCATAGCCGCAAAGTGACATATTTTCTGTTACTGTTCACACAGGACTTAGCATTTACTGCTAATTATGGCTTTTCAAGCCACGTGAGAAAACATATAGCTTTCAAATAAAAATCCATTTGCATAACGAACGAAGTTCGTATTGCAATTTTTGCATGGATTTTTACTCGTTACTGGAACGGAGTGAACAGTAACTATTTTCTATCTACATAATCTGATTAAACGGCTGTGCTAAACTGTCATAGATCCTGCCAAGATGTGCTGTCACATCCTCGCTGTAAAATAATCCTGTTCTATCATTCTTTACCATGCAGTAAAATTTACATTGGTTTAAAACATGATACTGGCTGGCATAATACTCCATCGCCCTTACAAAATAGGGACTGTGAGAATTCAGATAGACGCCAATGCCAAGTTTCATACTCATTAATACCAGCAAATGCGCTAATTTTAACTGCCACTCTGGATGCAGATTCGTCTCTGGCTCATCAATAATCAAGCAGTTTTCCCTGAGAAATACGCCATTGCTAAGCAATCGTCTCAATATCAGAAACGGCTTCATTCCAGAGGCAATGTTTCGCAGCTCAATATTTGCATTACACCACTTGTCATGGTACACAAGCTGTCGATCCTCCAGATACATTTCTCCCTCTAAAACAGAATCAAAAAGCTGCTCAAACAACTGCTTTTGTTCTTCCAACAGGTGATATTGTTCAGCGACCAGTCTGCGCGTCTGCATTTCCTCCATCAATAATTTGGTTAACTGTGCATTCACGTAAGAAATTGCCCCGTATTTCTCAGAGGAGTAAAGGGTTCTGTAGCTGCCTGCAAAATCCACCAGATCAGATGTCGTGATATAAACAGGAAAGGGTGCTGTTGTCCAGAATGTTTTTTGCTGAATATCAACTACTTTATTGTCTGTCATCCTGACCGCGCCTGCTGTATGCAGATGTTCAAGTTCGATCCTGCCTTCCCTGTCCCCCCTCAGGCAATTCATCTGTTTCTGAAAGATATTGTCCAATAACGTCTGTGCAAAATATTGAATAAAGTAAAAATCTTCCTTTTGATCAATTTCCATGCACTGATAAAACAACTGCTCCAGTTCCTGTGTCAACATCTTTTCATTCTGTATTCTTAATGAAGCATGATCGTTGAGAAAGCGATACATACCCTCCACAAAGATGGCAGCATCTTTGCCGGAACGCTCCAATTCTTGCTGCACCCTTCTCTCAATCGACCGTATATCAAGTGGCTCAATACAAGCGCTGTGATACGCCCAATTGCGAATCACATTAAATCTGCTGCGGCGTTTTTCCTGCTGCACCTGCTGTTGCGGATTATGAAACACTTCCAACGCTGCGTACAATGACTTGCTGATCGTACTTTTTCCACTTCCATTTGCCCCTGCCACAACGGTGATTCCATTCAGAGTAATGTCTGCATATTCTACTCTAGCAATATTTGTTAATCCAATCCGCATACAGTCTTCCCCCTCAACATGACCCCAGTTGGTCTGACAAATCCTCAAAACAGGTTGGACACAGACAGCCGTCTATCAGCTCTTCTGTGTCGGCCAGATTCTTACAATGAGGACACATAATAACCTCTCCGATCTCGTCATAAAAATCTTCATCCGGCTCCCACAATGGTTCGAATAAAAACATGTTGTCTGTCATGGCATCCTCACCTCCCATTTTTGTTTATCCGGGACATGCCCTGCAATGCACTGCGCACTCCTTGCCGCAGAACGCAATCCCATAGCAGCTCACATGCTTGTAGCCGTCATTTCGAAGCGCTGCATCATACTGTCTCTTTGCAATCTGGCACAGTGCCTCCTCTGCCTTTGCCGTCATTTCGTCTGCTTCTTCCTCTTTTTACTATATACTATTTTACCACAAATATCCATATAAATTTCTACTTATTCCAGTCCTTATTCCAGTATTTCTGTGCTGCCGTACAGTGTCATGTTGCCAAATACGGGACGCCCCTGCTGGTAGACACTGCCGTCCTCACGGGACCAGATCCCGCATTCCAGCTCTTCTCTCATAAAAGAGAGCACGGATGCCGTCAGAAGCTCTCCATCCCTGACAAAGCAGCTCTTACTGGTGCCCTCAGGCACTGTAAATGTGACCATATGATACACGCCTGTCTCGTTGATCCACTCCGAAGCGATCGCAGCGCGCTCATCAAAATAATAGCTTAAAAAAGCCACCTCGTCGTCAAAACAATCATATGAATAATTCAATCTGTCCAGATTGTTCTGCCAGCGTACTGAATCCATCCTGACTGACAAGGAAAGCCTGTCCGGTGTCTCCTCAAGAAAAGCGCGCAGAATCGTTTCTGTCAATGGCACAAAGCGTTCATGATACAGATCGCGCACCCTGTTTCGAAAGAATGGATTTCGATACAATGCCTCACAAGGCCCATTCCAGTATCCGTTCACATTCACCATGACGTTTCTCTCCTCATTGCCAAACCCTCTGTCATAGTCCCACACAGGACCAGCATACAGTTTTCCTCCCTGATGCTCAGGAAGCTTGTAATAAAATGTACTGTAGGCATTGGCATCCACATCATTTGCAATCAAATCAATCAGGTACATGACTGCAAAGGAATCCATGTCGATGACTTCTGCAAGCTGTCTGTAATCCTCCTCTGTCACACACCCTGCGATCTGTGTCTCAACCTGCTTCATATAATCCTGAATATAAGAAATCTGCGTCTTTGAGATTTCTTTTGGCCATCGGATCTCATATCTTCCAGAATACGATACAAAATAACTGTCCTCCTCTGACATGCGCTGCAAATCCGAAGGGACCAGTACATTCTGTGTCTCGATCAGATATCCGCCGCTGGTATCCGCATCCTGCGTATCATAATACCGTATGTCCTCCTCCTCGAGCACCTGCCCTTTTGTGCTGTCAGCTGTGTACGCCGCTGCATTGTCTGCTAGATCTATGCGGTTCACACCCGCCTCAACTTTTTCGCAGATAAGATAATTTCCAGCATATTCTCCATTAAAATAGACATCCGCAAACACACTTTCAACGGCATAGCCTGAGGTCATGCCCCGAAACATCTCATAGGCAAGCTTGTTTCGCATGTAGGACTTATCATAGGCATTTGCCTGAAAAATCCAATGCAGCGCGCTTCCCATGCCCAAGAGGTCCTGCTCTTTGCTAAAATCAACCTGATAGGTCTTTTTGGGCACACTCAGGCTGGTAAACCCATGTAATTTGACCTTCTCAAGCGCTGCATCACAATCAGTCCCGCCCGAATCATTCACACATACAAGATGCCCCGGTTCATAATTTCCCTTCATGTCATTGATATAATCCATCGAGTGATTGGCGGTTGTAATAAATATAGAAGGCAGGTTCTCCGACTGCATGACACTCAGCTCATATTCTGCTTTCGTGCCATCTTCTTTTGTGAGCGTCATAGCATAAGCCGCTGCACTGTCCACAGAAATCATGGTTCCTGATGGTATAATGCGCTCCTCAACTGCCAGCGCATACTGGTGTTCATCATAGTACAGCGCTATGGAATCCGCCTTGCAATAGGACGGGAGAAAAAAATATGCATTCTTCCCTGTGACAAATAATTTTACCTTCTGTATTGCTGCATCTCCTTCACTGGATGCCTCCGCAAAGATCTCCAAAAAGCGCTCCTGAACCAAGGAGTCGTCTGTCTCGTCACGATTCTCGCTATCCGGGCCGCTGATTTCTTCCTCCACAAGCAGCGCTGTCTTATGAACTTCTTCCATGCTTTCCCTGTTCGCATACCAGTACATGCCGCAGTAGAATGCCGCCAGCAGCACCAGTATCCATATAATGATGTTCCACTTTCCTCTCATGATACCGCCCCGCCTGAATCTCCAAAAAATTCATCCATATATGCCATCCGTTCTGTCACATACACCTCAAACAATCCGTAATAATGTCCAAAAGCATCGTCCTCCACACAGCGCACCGCCAGCCCGCTTTGTATGAAATAACGCTTATATAGAGCAAGCTGCCTGCGTATGGACTCATCGCCCAGCGCGGTCGTGCGAAGCCGCTGCCAGTCTATGCTGCTAAGCCGCCAAAGCACTGCTTCCTCCCGCCCTTTGGCAGCCTCAATCTCCTCTAAGGAGAGAAGCATATGGCTTGTGTTGTTGCCGCTTCCCCCGCCCTCCCATGTCAGATAGTGCAGCCGCTTCTCAAAGCCGCCAAATGCATGTCTTAGTTTATCTGGGGCCAGCAGACAGTCTTTCGCTCCATTGTCCAGCATTTTCTCGATCACCACATAATCCTCTGTGCCATTCTTGTAGGCATATGCAACCTGTAAAAACAAGTAATATCTGCTTAAACTTCTGTCTGAGACCAGTGAAAGAACTGCCTGCGTCTCCTCGGATGCCAGCGCTTCCCGGCTCACTACGCGCTCCTTGTCCGAGAGGGAAAGCATGGAGCTGCTCCACTTGGGGGCTAAAAGATAAAGCCCTTTATAGACATTATTTTCGATCACTTCAACAAATTCATATCTGCGAACCAGTGTCGTACCGGCATTCATGACATTCCAGAGATCTGCTGCAAGCTTTGCTCTGGCAAGGCTCCTGTCACTCTTTGACACCTCGTAGAGCTTCCACGTTTTATTTTTGCCAATGCCCAGAAGGGACAGCTTTTTGGTCAATTTCACTGAATAGGTGCCGGCGTTGGCATTATATTTTACATATGCGCGAGAGGACCTGATGCTCACGCCATTCACTTCCTCATCATCCGGGTCAAACAGAACGACTCCGCCCTTTTGATAGTCACTCCTTAACACATCGTCACTGTTGACAGACAAGACTGGCGCCCCTGTAAAGATCATTCCACATATGGTATACTCGTGTTCACCTATCATCCAGATTTGAAATCTGTGCCCTGCCTGCATGGCGCCCTCCACATCACCGACATAGGCATCCTTCTCTACACAGAGACGAATCGTACTGACGGGCACTTCAAACAGCAATGCAACCTCATCCTCATAGACGGACTGGCTCACATAAAATGTATGACTCCTCTTATCATAAGCCGCCTTTTGCCCCTGTAAGGTCAAAAAACGCTCCGCGTGCTCAGGCTCCTCAATAAACCGCATCCCCTCTGTCATCGCTTCAAGCGATTCCGCGGATATGATATCCAGACCGCCAAATTTGGAGATCTCTCCCACTCTGCACAGCAGATAAATCATGCCGGACAACAGGAGCAAGACACACAGGCAAAGCTGCTTTCTATATGCCTTTAACCGTCTCATCCAATATGTTCTCCCATCTCCAAAAGCCAGTTGACACTCACCACGTCCTGCGTCTGCCGAAGTGTGTCAATCACACTGCTGTCAAGCGCTCCCTTCGCCGCCACTTCCACAATCATCTCACTGTGCCCGACACTGTAGTTTGCAGCTTTGAGCACCGCCTTTTTGTATCTGCTCCCCACAATCTGCAAAATCTCCTCTGTACAGAGATTCTGCCCGCCGCGTATGATAATGAGATACTTTTTGCCCGCATGGTAATACATGCTTGCGGACACAATCAGCACTGCAATCACAAGTGTAGACAAGAATGCAAGTTTAAACATCTGTGCCCCTGCACACAGTCCCTCCACAATCGACCAGAATATATAAATCGTATCCTGCGGGTCCTTGATCGCGGTGCGGAACCTGACAATAGAGAGTGCGCCGACCATGCCGAGCGATATCGCAATATTGCTGCTGATCATCAGCATAATTACTGCCGCGATAAGCAGCATGACGACATTTCCCACATTGAACTTCGCATTGTAGCTCACCCCTGCATAGGTGATGCGGTATGTAGCGAAAATAACCACGCCCAGCATCATTCCCATCCCGAGCACAAACAGAATCCTGTTTGCATCCAGCGATGCATTATTCACTGAAAACCAGTCTAAGATCTCACTTTTGGTCATATCTTTATCCTCCGTAATAATTCCCTATATAATATTATAATATATAGTGCGCTCCGGTTGGCCTGCCTGCTGCATACTTGCTGACGGAAACATTTGTCAGATGATATTTCCCAAGAATACGCCGAATGGATTCCAACAACACACCGCTGAATTTTACTTCCAGAATGATCTGCTGTGTCAGCACTGGCACAAACGGCATCTCCTCGCTGAAAATGTCATAAAACCACTCGCAGCTTTTCACATTTCTGTCAAACGTAATTCTCGTGTTGAACGCATCGTACATGTACGCTCTGCGCTCATACTCTACGACTGCTGCCGGGTGGTATGCCCCCAGTGTCATCAACCCAAAAAGTCTGTGTGCCACTGGCTCCTCATAATCCAGAAGCCCCGCATACTCCCCGTTCATAAACGCCCGCGCATGTTCCCTGTCCACCAGCAGGCTATCCTTCTTCTGACAGGCGCCCGCCTTCTCCTTGATCTCAAACTTTGCAGACGCCTGCGCTGCCGAGTAAACTCTCAGCCGGATCTTGCGCCGGTTTTCCATCCCATCATACTTTTGCGAGAAATCCTTATCCCTGAACGAATCAAAATACAGACTTCTGACTGTATAATACCCTCCTTTGGAATAACGGTCCGTGTCAAGCATACCATCCAGCTCTGCCTGTAACTCTGCCGCCCGCTCACAGCACATCAGAAACTTGAGCTCCCTTCGCGATACAGATAGCATTCATTCACCTCACTTTACATATTCTGCCGCAGAATCAGCTCTGCCAGCCCGGCAATGGCAATCAAGGCTGCCGCTGCATCGACTGCCGGGCGTGGCAGGCGCTTTGACAGCCTTGTCCGCATTTGATCTGCCATCAGTCCCAATATCACCGCTGAGCAGACAATAATAAGAATCCCCATCCGGTTCCAGTACACCAGATTGATGCCCAGATACTCCAGAATCAAATGAAATCCGCCTATCACCGAGATCAGAATGACAACGACGCTGAGCCATGCCAGCCACTGGATGCGCTTGTCCTTCTTTTTCCCCAGAAACAGCACCAAAAGCCCATACAGAAACGCCGCTGAGATCAGCATTCCCTGTGTGTTCAGTCCACACTCCCCATGTACGGAAAAGGAGATGTCATACGCATACCGGATATTCCACAAACGGTCTGACACATGATAGCGAAGCGGCAGAATCATATCGAGTACACGCAGTCCCTCCTCCCTTGCAAGACGAATATTCTCCGTGACATCCACCTGTGCAAACATCCCCGACAAAAAACCTGCAAACAGTGTAAACACCAGCAAAACCGCGGTGTAAATCCCTGCTGTCCGATAGAATCTGCCCTCATTGCGGTGCACTGTGAGCACCAGCATCAGCAGCGTAAGCATCACTGCCAGACGCCAGTCTATAAACGGGGCAGCCGCCATCCATACCAAAGTACGGATCTGAAGTTTTGTACCGTTCTCCTTGAAAAAAATCTGATAAAGAAGCCCTAAAAACACAGGCACTAGAAAAAAAGAAGATGTGATAATCTGTCCCTGCCCTCTGTCAATATGAAACGGGACAAACGAGAGCAGAACGGATATAAACAGCGCGGTTCTGCCAGATATGCCCATGGTCTTCATGCACCAGTACGACGCGCCTGATATCATAAAAAAGGTCATGATATAATACAGATTCATGCCAAAAATGGCATCCCCGCAAATCCTGCCAAGCACAAAAATCACCAGATTTTGCAGATTAAAACCAAAAAATGCTGCCTGCGTTCCGCCCGTCTGTACAATGCCGCGGACAAAGTCATCCACCGCCTTATCGGCATCGTACACCCACAATTCTCTCATCTGAAATTGATGGAGGATATAATAGACCGACAGCGAAACCGCTGTCAGCAGCATCACCGCAGCGTATTGTGTTATTCTTTTTCTCAGTTCAGTTCTCATATAACTTCTCCATATCTTTTATGGTCCAGACTCCTTAGCGGCACCTGTCAAGAGAGCCTGAAAAAATACCGTCTGTTCCCGTCACTGACCAGCGGAGCGCCCAGACGCTCCTCAAGTTTTGCAAGGTGTGTCTCATACGAAGTGTCACTGTAGAGCAGGGTATCCATGTAAATTCCGTCAAATCCGTTCTCTCTGGCCGCCGCGATAAAATCATCCATCTTCTCGGCAATGTCCTCTTTATACTTCCAGTTGCCGCCATAGCTCCACACCGTCTTTTTCGATACAATTGCCGGGATCGCATTGTCATATGCCCTTCCTGCATCCATCAGTTCACCAATTCTAATATCGGCAGTTCTAAGCGGCAGCTGCAAGACCATATCTCCCTCATCCAGCTGGTCTTCAATCGCCCCAACCAGCGTGTGCCACTCATCGTACTCTTGTTTGCGCACCGCATACTCCTCTATGCCATATCCCTTGTTATAAATAAAATCCGTTGGAATAGACAAGCTCACAAGCAGCGCCACACCACACACAAGCAGTGCTGTGCACCCCTTTTTTACCGTTTCCTGCTTCATTCTGCCAATCTTGCGTACACTCCTCTCGACCAGAATCCCAAAAGAAACCATGGAGAAGCAGGCGATATAGACACAGATGCGGTTATAATTGCGAATGCCTGTCGTCACAAAGACAGCGATGAGCGACGCTGCGCCGCCCTTCACCGCAACCAGCGCCATAAAGCAGTTGCACAGTCCGCACAGATGCAGTACTTCGTCTTTTTTCTTGTCATCATACTGGAACAGCGCCAATATCGAATAAATAAATCCAATCCCGGAAATCACGCCCAGCATCGTGAAATCGCCGCCGTCAAGGTCCACCATCACCGCAAGTCCCTCATTCAAGCCTTTCCAGATCGTATCCACCACGGGCAGTATCAAGTAGCCGACATTGAGTGCTCCCATTTCAACAGACAAATACGTCCTGCCGTCATACTCGCCAATAAAGGAACTGAATCTCTTAAGCAGCACATAACCGCCCAGCAGTAACACCGCCGCCACCGCCAGCATCACATACACGGTCTTAATCGTGATGCGGCTATACCATTTTCTGTAGATCAGCATACCAGACAGGCACATCACTGCCCCCGCCGCAATACAAAGCGGATAATAAAAGCCCGAATCCCACAGATTGGTATTGCCAAGAATCCTGCGCAGGATATCAGGCATGGTGTAGACGGCAATGCCAGACACGACCGCCACATAGGAGACAAAAACCAGCAGGATATTGTCCACATTTTTGAGCCGTATCAAACTGTACAGTCCGGCAAGCGCCAGAATAATCAGGGCAAAAAATGCATAATATGCCGAGTTTAATCCCAGATACAGCATCACGGCAATGATCAATACCGTATCCTTGAGCGTCTTTGGTTTCTCGCTCATCAGCATTATCATAATCCAGCAAAACAGTGGAATATAAAAACACCATGCATAAATTAGCAGTACGGTATTCGAAGCGAACACAAAAAACGGAAGCGCCGAGTAACAGATGCCCAACACCATTGACAAAGACGCCCGTATCCTCGCCTGCGTGCAGAGCCAGTAGGCGCCAAGCGCAAGCAGCACACCATTTAAAACCGCCGCCACATTCACGCCCGCCTCGACACTGCCCGTCAGTCTCCAGACCAGTCCTATAAAAGGAATCGGCACACTCGAATCCCCCATGGCAGACATATACTTTGAAGCGTGCGGCGCCGCGTACAGAACATTCCGGTGCACATTTCCGCCGCGGACATAGTTTGCAGCCTCGAGCAGCACGCCGCCGGAGTCACTCCTGTAGCCGGAGATGGGCACCCGCAAGTCTGTCCCCCACAGATGATAGTACGACATCGTTAACAGAAAACTAAGCAGTATTGTCAACAGCCCAAATAGGATCTTTTCATGAAAGTGTGTTCTCATCGACAGCCCCCTTACAGTTCTTTTACAAATGTTCTGTTCATCCCATACTGCGTGCCAAAGCCTTCTTTAAACTCCGCCAGCTTTTTATTGAGCACGGTGCCGTGCTCCTCTGTGCTTGTCCCAAAGGAAAAATACGAAAAACCGCGCTCTCTGGCTGTCCGAATCAGATTTGCATCCAGAAAATTCATGGGATACAGCTTTAAGCAGCTCTGGTCTGCCGCAAGATACTGTGTGTGGAAAACCTGACTGCCAAACAAAAACACCATACTGCCAGCGATCATCTGGTTTTCATGATATACCCCATAAAACTCCACGATGTCCAACAGGCGCGACTCCTTAAATTCCAGCAGTTCTTCGAATGAATGCACCGGTTTTGCCCCAAACTTCTCCAGATTGCCGCACAAAATCCCATAAAAGTCTGCAATCTGCTGTCTCTCACCGAGTTTCTGAAATGTCAGCTCATTTTTGAGAGAATATTTGTAGTCGCGTCTTCTGCCTGATGTAAAATTCGATGCAATATCCTCATCGTAAGAAGCAAAATCAATATAACAGCTCAGCTCATCATAGGATGAATACCCTCTCTGGAACAGAAAATAATAGAGCAAATTCCCGTTTTGTCCCGCAAAAATCTCACTGGTAAGCTTGAGGCGCACTCTATGATATCCCTGTTTTCGCAGCGTACTCTCTAAGACGGTCATCACCGCATCGACATGCTCAATGTCATAAAATAAATCCGACATGACAATACCGCCAAACGTACTGCCGCAATGTGCGCAGAATTCTTTTTTTCCCTCATCACAGATGGCACAGGCTGGGATGACAGCCACCACGGTATCATTTCCCTTATAGATCACAAGGGAAACATCCTCAAAACGGTTCCTGTGATATTCCAGAAAACGCCGCGTCTGCAAAAAAGTGCCATTCACAGAATGATTCATCACAAAATCATCCCACTTCTCCCGAAAGGATTCGCAGTATCCCATAATTTTTAATTCTAACATAAGCCTTTCCCTTTATACAATAAACATTCTATAAACTTATCCAAATATTTCCTGATGTGTCTTTCTCTGAATGCTACCGTCTGCGACTTCGTAGATTTCATCACAGTTTTTAATCGTCGTCAGACGGTGGGCAATCACCACCATCGTGCGCTGTCCATGCAGACCGTCAATCGCCTCCATGACCTCCCGCTCCGTCTCGTTGTCGAGCGCTGATGTCGCCTCGTCCAAGATCAGCACCTGCGGGTCCCGGTACAGCGCACGCGCGATGCCAATACGCTGCCGCTGTCCGCCGGAAAGCTTCACGCCCCTGTCACCGATCACCGTGTCTGCCCCCTCCGGCAGCGACGCTACAAACGTGTCGAGCTGCGCTTCGCGGATTGCCTGTGCAAGCATCGCCTCGTCGATGTCCTCCTCCTGCACGCCAAAGGCAATGTTGGCGCGTATCGTATCATCCATCAGATAGATCGTCTGCGGTATATAGCCGATGCTCTGATGCCATGAAGTCATATGGGTTCGAATATCCGTTCCATCCACTTTAACGCATCCTCCCTGCGGCTCTAGCAGGCCAAGCATGAGATCCACCGCGGTTGTCTTGCCTGCACCGGAGGCGCCAATCAGCGCAACAGAGCAGTTTTTCCGTATGGTCAGTGCCGCGTCCTTTAAAATCCACTTCTCTGACTCTGGATAGCGGAAGGAAATGTTCTCCATCGCAAGCTGCTCTTGCAATGTGATCTTGCAGTCTGCCTTCTCTGTCGTCTGGCGCTGTGCCATCAACTGCTCGATCTCGAGCAGATCATGATACACCGAATCAATCGCCGGTTTGTCAAACATCATCGAGCCAAAGTTGCCCGTAATCCGGTTAAACGACGGCAGCATGCGGATCGCCGCCACGACAAACGCTGTCAGGATTGGCACAAACGACTTGATATCCGCGCTGCTAAACTGCATTTTGATAATCACTGCCAAGAGAAGCCCGCAGATACACACTGCCTCCATGATCGGTCTGGGAATAAACTTCAACATGGACTGCTGGCGTTGCAGGACTGCAAACTGGCTGTAATTTTTGTCATAATTATGGATAAAAAAGGACTCGCTGTTTGCCACCTTGATTTCTTTGATGCCTGAAAAGGACTGCAAAATCCATTTGGTCGTCTGCACATTGAGCTCTCTGTTCTGCTCCCCCTTCTGGACTAGGACTTTTTTGAATACCATCACAAAAAAGATGCCAAATACAAAAATCAGCCCCACCAGCACCAGCGTAGTCACGACATCTTCCATCAAAAGATAGATAAACAATACGATACAGACACTGAACTCCGCAAGAAACTGAAGCGCATTGAGCACCACGGTAAAGAAGCCGTTCACGTCATTGGTCACATTGCGGTTGAGCTCTGCGACATTCTTTGAGACATGAAACAGATAATCCTGATGCATATAACAGTCCATCATCTTCACCGCAAGGCGTTTTTGGTTGTTGAAGATAAAGCGGTACTGCAAGTCATTCATCATTGTGATATAGATATTTTTGACAATGTAAATCACGATGACCGCTGACGCCAGAAAGATAATCATCTGCTTCGCATCTGTAAATCCCATGACATCCCGTATCATGCGCAGATACCATTTCGTCTCTATGCTGCCCGGGTCGAGCGCCACACTGGTAACTGGCATGATGGCTGACACGCCAAGCAGCTCAACAAAGGCACCAAGCAAGATAATGACAAGAAGGAGCACCAGATTGCGCTTCTGCCGTCTGTCCAACACATAACTGATTTTTTTTAACATGGCTCTCCTTTCGTTGTTTATGCAAAGATTGCATTCCCTTAATCCGGCATATAAAACTGTATGATTTCCGCCTCTGTCCTTGGCTTTTGTTTCCTGTACGTGTCATAATCCTTCAGAAGATGCCCGATATCCCACGCCTGATAGCCCCTTCTGTGCAGGTCGTACACCAGCGGCTTTGCCGTCGGCCCAAGCGCCACACAGACAGTCCGGCTCCTGTCTATACGCAATGCCTTTCTGAGTATAGACGGATAAGCAGAAAAGGCATCCACGCCCGGCGCATACTGGTATTCCACAGACCTGCACCGGTCTAACAGGCGGTAGCCAAGGCGGTCGAGTGTGCCTTCCCCGCAGATGACCGTCACATCCTTGTCTGCAAGGAGCCTTGCCGCCATCTTAAAATGTCTGTCAAAATTGTAATCATCATACAGGTGATACGCCTGCGTAAAACCTGCGTCAATGTACTGGACATCCTTCCTGCCATGGCGGAACAAAAACCGCCTCTGGTCCGCGATGGACAGCGAGCGGATCTCCATATAAGGCGTCAGCTTCTCCCTCGGATAGACATAATAATACGGAATCCCCACCAGCAGGTTGTCCGCCTCCGCGCGCAGAATCTTCCGAAGGCGTCTGGCAAGTTTGGGATCAAAGTGCTGTGACGGCACCGTCTTTCCCTGCATGATCTGAATCTCACTCTCGCCAATCCGCACAAAACTCTTGTCTGTACCCAGCAGCAGACGGAGTGTCTTTTTGGTATTCAGAATCGAAAGCTTTCGCTCAAACACGCCACACCGGTACAGACGGCGCTCTACATAGTGATAACACTTTACCGGAAATTTGGAGACTGCCTTTCCGGCTGCCTTCACCTTTTTCTTCCAGACAAGTTTTGTCGAATACCCCTTTCTTGCTTTCCGCAATAGAAAGTACTCTGCGCCCACATGCACCACATGATTTTCCTGTGCGGCAATCCTGTCAAGATCAAGGGTATTCCCCTCATCGTTATAGAGTTTGTCAAGCGAGTAGATGTCTGTCATCATACTGTCATCAAACCCGTTCTGGTACGAATCCTGCACCCTGTTTACTGTGATAACGACGGCGCATCCTTTCTCTTTATAGCTTGCCAGATACTTGCGCGGCAGCTTCTCGCTCTTGTTGTCAGCGTTGATGACTGCCTCGAGATAATTGGGATTCTTGATAACCTTCTCTTCCTCGCCGATCAGTCTTGTCACGTCCTCTTTCCTATATAGCGTACAGTCCAGCTCCCAAGGATAATTATAATGCTGCTGTGATGCATGCTCCCAGTTCCATTGCATGACAGAGCCCTCATATACAGCATCAGCGGGATACGGCGCGATATTGTGCCCCAGCCTCATGCTAAAGCCAAACACCTTGTCATGACTGCCCAGATACGCCGCCGCCTCGCGCAGGCTGAAAGGGTGGGTAAACACCACATCATCACACCCAAACATAATATACTCCCCCGCTGCTGCCACTGCGTCCTTGAGATCTTTCTCAAAATGTTCTTCCTTTTTCCACACCGCCTGCGGAAACTGTGCCATCACTTTATCATAGCGTATCCCCTCTGTCTCACAGCAGAGGACCGTGATCTCCTCCGGCACTGCATCAGAGTATCTTAACAGGCTCTCAAGATACGCGTGCAGCTGCATTGGTCTTCCCTTTGAAAATACGATAACTGATATCCGTTTGTTTTCCATTGACTCAGCCCTCCTTTAATCCGGCTTATAAAACGCTGTGATCGCATCCGCGTCCCGCGCTGTCTTTTTGCAGTATGCGTCATAGTCCTTGATAAAGTGCCCAATATCCCATGCCTGATAGCCTTTTTTGTGCAGGTCATACACCAGTGGCTTTGCCGTTGGTCCAAGCACAATGCACACGAGATGGTCTTTTGGTATGGCAAGCGCCCTTTTTAAGATGCTGTCATATTCAGAGAAGGCATTCATGCTTGGTCCCTCAAGATAGTCTACCGTCTCACACTCCGCTAATAGATTGTACTTCAGATCTTTAAAAATACCTTCACCGCAGATCAAAGTCACTTTTTTCCCTGTAAAAAGCCTTCTCACGCGCGCAAAATAAGTGTCAAAATCATAAGTTTCATAGCTCTGGTAGAGCTGTGACAGGGAGGTGTCGAGATACACATAGTCCTTGTCGCAGTGTGCTCTGAGATAGCGCCGCTGAATCTTCATCGCGCAGGCAAACCCCTCCACAAAATCAAGTAGTCCGCGCTCATAGTGAAAATAGTAATATGGTATCGCTGCCTTGATACCCGGAAGCGTTGGCTTTAACATCCTGCGAAGCCGTCTTGCAAGCCGCGCATCCGCCTGCTGAAAGGCAATCCCTTCCCCCATCATCAGTGCAATCTCCCCGTCTCCATAGCGGTAAAAACTCACTGGATGCTTCTCGATATAGGTGAGCGACTCCTCGATATTCATGATGTGAAGCCAGTCCGCAAACTTATCCTTCTTATATAAAAAAGTTTCAATCTCCCGGTCAATCCGCTTGGGAAGATTTTTTATTTTTTTCCATATTTTTATCCATCTCTTTTTCATACTGCCCAATCACCCTGATATATTCATCATAATCTCTGATATACTCCGCATTGTCATAATGCTCACTCGACAGGCACAACAGCACCGAATCCTCCGAGAAATCATACATATCCTTCCAGATCATCTTTGGCAGATAGATCCCAATATGCGGCCTGTCAAGATCGAACACCTTCTGATTCTTCCCGTCGTCCACCCGCACCTTTGAAGTCCCTGCCACATTGATGAGCACAAACTCCGAGTGGTAGTTGGCATGTCTGCCCCGGATCACCTCTCTGTCAGAGCCATAAATATAAAATACGCGCCTGATCTCAAACGGTATATCCCGGTTCCCCTCCACGACGACCAAATGCCCCCGCTCGTCACCATTCTCCACAAAGGACAACATTTTACACTTCTCGATCAACTGTATCCACTCCTTCCATACTATTGTGTCTGCCGCTTCGAATCCCGTAGGCTGCAATCACTGGCATACACATCGCCACCGGATAGGTGAAACGATGATAGATATTGCCGTTGCAGGGTCCTGACAGTATCGTCAGCATAAGCATCAGCATCGGAATCACCGCCATCAACAGCTTTCTGTCCCTGCCAACAAGGCTCTGTGTCCATGACAAAATAAGCAGCCATATGTAAATCGCGCTGGTGCACAGCAGATTGACAAAAGGAATGTTCATAAGCATCGCATCAAACAGGCGCAGAAACTCCCTCAAGCTCATAGAAATACGGCTGTCCGATGCCTTGAATGCAAAGTACCCCTCTGCATTTGCGCTCGCGATACCGCCGTCGCTTGCGCGCTCAAAATCATAGAGATCTGTGACAACCGGATAAAAATACGCATAATAATTATTTGCCGTTGCCGCCACATAGGTAAGCGGATGCTTTACGAGCATCTTGGCCCATGTGATAAAGTAATTCCTGATATCCTCGCCCGTCGCATCTTTGCGCCATGACGCTTTCGCCCAGTCAGAGCGGTCCGGCCAGTAAACCTTGGGCAGCGCGTCCACATTTGCCACCGCGTTGATCGCTGCCCGCTCCTCCTGTGTCACTTCGTCCGCATGATATTTAAGATAGCGCGAAGTCTGCTGCAACGGTATCGACAATGCTGCACTGACACTCCCGTCCGGGATTTTTGCCGCCGGAAGAATCACATTCGTGTACACAAACTTGACTGCAAAGATACAGACTAATGCTATTATAATGGACTTTACCCACTTTTTATTCATCATTATCAGAAACGGAAGCGATAAGATGACCATGTACAGCCCATTTTTGCGAAGCAGAAAGATCAGCACTGCATAGAGGATGATGCCGGCAAGCTGCTGTCGTTTGATCTTGCTGTCCTGTTCCTTGTTCTGCTCCACGATGTCAATCACCAACAGCAGATACAGCATCATAAAATCTGCAAACAAGGTATCCTTTGTCGCCATGATCGCATATCTTGGAATCCACGGGAACAGGCTGAAAAACAGCAAAATTGCCGTCCGAAACCACGCCCCGACACGATAACACTTGAGCTTGTACAAAGCGTAGGCAAGCACCCACGCCGTAAAAAGCATCTGACAGACGGTATAAAGAAAGATGCCAATGTTCTCTGAGTGAAAAGCCAAACGCCCCAATTTTACAAAAGCGCCCAAGATGACGGTGTACAGCACCGAGTGATGGTCTACCACCAGCACATCCTCTGAGATCAGATTGACGGTATCCACAAGACCCGTGCGCAGATTGTAAGCCATATAGACGATATCCTCTGTGTCGCCCATAAACATTCCCGGAAAATAGGCGATCAAATGAATTGTCCAGACTGCGAACAGGATCCCCCAGACCACACGCCTGTACCACACCAAAGAAGCCATGTCAAAACCGCCCTGAAAACGAAAATGCGAAGGCACATACTGGCGCACCGCCTTCACAAAATGTGGAAAGAAAAGAAGCATTCCCGCAAGCATGACTGCCGTCTTTACCATCTGCACAAAGCCTGTCACCAGCACTACCGTAGAATTATACTGGTAAAATGCCCTGCCAAACAGGCAGGTGAGTGCCATCAGCACCCCGAGGACTTTCTCCTCTGTCCTCATTCGCCCCAAGGACGCTGAATATTTGTACAGGACAAAACAGAACAGGACAAAGAGCAAACCGCTGATTCCCGGCGCCTTGACACTATACGCCAGCCTGTACAAAAGCTGCGCGATATGTGTCTGCGCGTTGGTGATCTGGCTCATAAACTCATCTGAAACAATCTCCATGTCCATATTGAATGCCACTGCTGTGAAGATACTCAGCAACAGACAGCCAAGATCGGAATGTTCGTTCCATTTTATGCAGTTTTTAAGACGCGTGCCCCAGTCTGTGTGTTTCTCCATTTTTTCAAACCTTCTAATAAATATTTTAGTGTTCCTTGGATTATAATTTCCGACGTTCCGACGTCTCAGAATGCGTTCAGCCTGTCAATCACGTACTGTTGTTCCTCTCCTGTCATTCCAGTGTAGATCGGCAGACTCAGCACCTGATCTGCATACTGTTCTGCAATCGGATAATCCCCCTTGTGGCAGCCCAAATGTGCATAGCACGCTGCCAGATGCGGCGGAATGGGATAATGTATCTGAGTCTGAATGTCCTGTTTGGCCAGATACGCCTGTAACGCATCGCGTTTGGTACAGCGTATCACATACTGATGATAAATACTCTCTGCCTTTGTTCTAAGTTTTGGCAGTACAATCTGCGGATTGACAATGCCCGCATCATAGCGCTGCGCCAACTCTTTGCGCTCTTGGTTGAGCGCGGAAAGATGCCCAAGTTTGACGCGAAGGAGTGCCGCCTGCATCTCATCAAGTCTGGAATTTACCCCCTCGATCTCATTGTGATAGCGCACTTTGCTGCCGTAGTTTCGCATCATGCGCAGCTTGTCCGCAAACGCTTCATCGTCTGTCACCACCGCCCCCGCATCGCCGAACGCACCAAGGTTTTTGGTCGGATAAAAGCTAAAACAGCCTGCTCTCCCAAACGTGCCTGTCATCTGCCCGTCAAAACATGCCCCGTGGGACTGGGCACAGTCCTCAATTAATTCCAGATGATACTTTCTGGCAGTCTCCACCACCGCCGCCATGTTGGACGCCTGTCCATAAAGATGTGTCACCAGCACTGCCTTTGTCCTGTCTGTGACCGCCGCCTCGATCTTTGCCGCGTCGATATTATAGTATTCATCCGGCTCCACAAACACTGGAACCGCGCCGTTTTCCGTGATGCCAAGCACCGTCGCAATGTAGGTGTTGGACTGCACGATCACCTCGTCGCCCGCGCCGATGCCAAGCGCCCGCACCGACAAAATCAAGGCGTCAAGTCCTGAGTTTAATCCCACACAGTACTTCCGCCCTGTGTACGCGGCAAACGCGTTCTCAAATGCAAGCACCTCATTGCCAAGCACATACCATCCAGACCGCAGCACCCGAAGCGCCGCCGCCTCGTACTCCGCCTGATACATCTGAAACTGCCTGTCCAGCACATTACACTTTATCTGCATGACTCCACCCCCATACTCTCTTTGTTCCTTTTACAATATAATACAAGAACAGCGTAAAAGCAATCGAACACAACGGCGTAAACAAATAGCTGTATACGACTTCATTCCCCAAAACAGCGCTTCCCGGTCCGTTGACAATCTTCCACAAAACCTTTGCGCCAAGGTACTCTACCACAATCCTTTGCAGAATGTAGATTTCCAAGGTATATTTCCCGATGTCGCCGATCAGGCCGCAAATTTTATTTGCCGGAAACATCTCATCAAGCCTTCTTGCGAACAGGAGCACCACAAAACAGCCTGCAAATCCGATCAGCCAGCGGAATACGTCGATTGCAAGCTGCGCTGCGGCGCCATACGCTGACGACAGCAGACTCATGCCCGACCAATAGATAAAGTGCAGGTCTCTAAAATGCGGCAGCAGCATTGGAAAGAGCACGATCGAAAAGAGCTCAAGCACTGACAGCGCTTTTTGACTGCCCGCGCCTCCTTTTTCGATCACATAACCGGTCACAAAATACGGAAACAGATAGAGATTGTATTCACTGTAGGGCAGAAACGCCAGTAAACTATACGCTGCCACAAGCAGCAGCGGCATCATTCTGCCGCTGCCCAGCCTGCGCGCGAGGGCATCTGCTGCAAGCAGCGCGACAGAACAAATGAACATGCACCACAGAAACCAGATATTGCGGATCTCATCAAACAGTATCACAAAGCTCACCGGATACGCATCACTGCCAAGCAGGCGCTCGACTACAAGCTTGACCACATAGAAACCCACTCCGCCAAGCACTGCCGGAATTGCGATATGCACCAGCTTTTTTTCTAAATTCTGCACAAAACTGCGCCTGCCCGCGGTCTTTGCCAGAAAGTAGCCGCTGATCAGCAAAAAGAGCGGCATATGAAACGAATAGATGAAGATAAATGCCTTGTTGTCAAAAAAGATGCTCCCGCTGCCGCCATACTGTATGGTATGCCCCCACACGACGAGGAATATCGCGATTCCCTTGAGCAGATCCCAGTATTTGATTCTTGCTTGTTTTTCCATAATTTTTTATCCTTTTCGATACCTGTCTATGATCTCAATCATTTTTGCCGCCGACTTTTCCCACACAAACTGTTCCATCACACGCTGGTGCGCCTGCTGCCGGACTGCACCCCAGTCGCCGGTTTCCAGACAGGATATCAGTGCCTGCTCGCTGTCGCACAGATACCCGCTTTTTTCATGCTGCACGATGACTTCCGGTCCCGGCGCCCTGAGTGCGATGACACAGCATTCATAGTACATCGCCTCCAGAATCGCCATGCCAAAGATCTCTGTCGCACAGTAATTCACATAACAGTCCGCAATCCGGTACAGCGCCCACATCTGGTCGTTTGGCACCTGCCGGATGATTCGAACCACACTGCCAAGCGAGAGCGCGTCAATCTTTTCCTCCACCTCAGACGAAAGTTCTCCCTGTCCGACCATCAAAAACCGGTACGCGGGATTTTTCTGATACAATCCGCCAAAAAGTTCTACAAGGCGGACAGGATTCTTCTCGGCACGCATCCTGCCCACATACAGAAGCACTTGATCTTCTGGCTGATAGGACCACCGCTCCCGTAGCTGATTTCTGCCATACTGTGCATAATCCTGCTTTAGCAGCGTTTCATCCAGCCCGACAGGCACCACATAGACCCTGCGGGCACCCTCCTTGCGCAGCTTCGCTTCAAGCTGTGGTCCCTTTACGATGGTCGGGATTCTCTTATAATACTTCACATTATTGCACAGAAGATCGACAAGCTTTCGTTTCCACGCGGACACGTTGTTGCTGTGCGCCACGCCGATATAGGGCATACACAGAATGCGGTTTTTGCTGCACCATCTAAGGAAACTGCCCAGTGCCAGATAGTTGTCGGAGGCGGTGATATAGCAGTCTTTATCCGAATCGAGCCGCGTGTAATCCGGGAGTGCATGTTTGCCGATATGGCGGCATTTTTGATAGACAATCTTCACACCGTGCTTTTGCTGGCATTCTTCATCCTGCTCCATGTCCGGTATCAGATGATATACCGTGACATCATGTCCCGCTGCGGCAAATGCTTTCGCCATGCCCTCCGCCTGTGAGTTATAATACTGACTTATATTTTTCTGTTCTGTATTTAATGAAATAACTGCCAGCTTCATGCACTCTACTCCTTCATTTTTTATCTGCCCGCCGATGCGTCCATTCATGATGCGTCCATTCAAATAAATGGCTCTTGAACGTCACAAAATAATAACGTCTTCTGCTCATATACCCCCTCTGGTATCGAATCCTTGCATTCTCGCGCACCCCTGTCTGGCTGCTCGACATGCCGCCGAGCTGAAAATTAGACAGCACACTCATAACGGGCGTAAATACCACTTTCCCGGACTCATAAAAGCGCAGCATCAAGTCATAATCTGCCGCCGAGCGGTACTGCAAATCAAAGACACCGAATGCATCATACGCCGCCTTTGTCACAAAACAGGTCGGATGTGTGATCATCTGCTGCGGCAGAAAGTCATGATGATAGATCACTGTCGCCTTCTCTCTGCCGTCCTGATACGTCCGCTGCAGCCCGTACACCACTTCATATGGATTGCCCTGATAGTGATTCACTACCTGCGAGACCGTATCCGGCTCATACCAGTCATCGCTGTTGACGATGCCGATCAATTGTCCCTGCGCGATACGGATGCCCTTGTTCATCGCATCGTAGATCCCACGGTCCTTTTTTGATAACACCACGAGTTTCTCTGGCAGCCGGCTGCGATAGCTTTCGATCCGCTCCAGCGTCGTGTCTGTCGAACCGCCGTCAATTATAATATATTCTATATTGCTGTAGGTCTGGTGCTCAATGCACGTCAGCGTCTTTTCAATCGTCTTCTCACTGTTGTAGCAGGGCGTGATGATTGACACCAGCATCTTTTGACTGTTTTGATTGTCCATTTTTATACCCCTTACGCACTCTGGCACGCTTAAAATTCCTTATTTCATACTTCCAGACGATTCTTCCAGTATTGCGTGATAGATCTGCTCAAGCTGCCCTGCGACCGCCTGACTGCTGAATCTTGACGCTACGGATGTCCGTACTTTATCCGAATCATACTGATGTGAAGATGTGATCATCTGCTGCATCGCATTCTCGAGTGCACTGACATCCTCCACAGGCACCAGCAGCCCATTGTCCGGTGTCACGAAATCATCTGGTCCGCCGCACGCGGTGGCGATCACAGGATTACCACATGCCATTGCTTCTATATAGACAACGCCAAAGGTCTCATAGCGGCTCGGAAGTACAAAACAATCACAGGAAGCCATCTGATGCGCTGTCTGCTGCCGGTCCAGCGCGCCTAAGAATGTCACTGTATCTGAAATCTCATACTCTTCACACCATTTTACCGCTTTTTGCAGTGCCTGTCCACCACCGCCCACCACAAGTCTCGCCAGCGGACAATTTCTCTGGACAGTCCTCCACGCCCTGAGTAGGATATCGATCCCCTTTTTTCTAAGCTGGTCTTCTGTCTGCATATAACACAGGCTAAAAAACGTAAAATTCGCTGTTTTGGTGTCACTTTGATGAAAAAAATCACAGTCCACGACATTTCCTACAACCTGTATCTCCTGCGGGGCTCTGTACACTGCCAAGACATCACGAAAGGCACTGCTGACACACAGTACTTTCGCCGCCCGCTGAAATGCCTGTGTGATATACTGGTTGTTTTTCCTGCTGATCTGATCTCTGTGGAGCTGAAACATCGTTGCATGTTCTGTGATCAAATACGGAATGCCCGTCTGCTGCGAGAGCGCCATCGCTGCCTGTCCAGCCCACACACAGCAGTGTGCATGGAGGATGTCCGGCTCCATCCTGCCCTTGATCTGTGATTCATAGAGCGAGAGAATGCCTCTGGCAAAAGCCTTTCTGTGCCCTTCCATGCCATGCTTAAACGGACAGAATGTCTTTTTCCTGTATACTTTGATATTGTCAATGACATCGGTCGTCTGCTCCTCATAGACAATCCATTCTCTGATACATTTGACAGAATACGTGTCACAGTACAGGATGGTCACCTGATGTCCAGCTTTTTTCAGCGCCTTTGCCTGTTCTAGGAAAAAGCTCCCCACCGTCGGCCGGCGCTTTGTCTGAAAAAAGGCAGGTATGATAAGAATATTCATCGCTTAT
This sequence comes from Lachnospiraceae bacterium, assembly GCA_009774345.1. Classification (GTDB taxonomy): domain Bacteria; phylum Bacillota; class Clostridia; order Lachnospirales; family Lachnospiraceae; genus COE1. The sequence goes on from VSNR01000013.1 coordinate 29,060, forward strand.
TTCCCTCTCCTGAGCAAAATCCGAATCCAGCTTTTCGACTGCTTCACTGCCTCCCAGCCCATACCGTTGCCGATCATGTACCACATCTTCTCACGAAAGAACATCTTTGCCTCCGTAAGCTTTAGCGGCGCCGCACTTTTCCCTGTGATCGAGCCGCCGGAAATTCGATAGCAGACCAGCTCCCTGTCAAGCAGTCCAAAACGGTAGCCTTTTTTCAGCAGCTTCACATTCAGAGGATAATCTTCCATCCAGCGGTATGCCTCGTCGAACCCTTTGAGCGCACGAAGGATTTTCACCGGATAAAACGCCGCGGCAGGCGCCACAATCCGATTCTGTATCAAAAGCTGCCTGTACTGCTCCTTCTGGCTCAGCGCTGCAAATGCATAACAGCGCTCACAGTACGCGGCGACAGAAGAAAAATCGCAGTCTGCGTCGTCTGAGAACAGCTTTACCCGCGCGATGGGAATCGTATTGGGATGCGCCTCGCAGTAGGCGACATATGTGCTGATAGCGTTCGGCGCCATACAGTCATCTGCTGCCAGAAACTCGGCATAGGCTCCTGTCACATGCCGCAGCGCCCGATTGTTGCTCCCGGGAATTCCGGTATTTACTTTGGCTGTGACAAGCTGCGTCTGGCAGAAGCGCTCCTGATTTTTTTCAAGCCATGCTGCGACCTCCTCGATCGTCTGGTCTGTAGACTTATCATCCGTCACAATGAGTTCGATCTTTTCATAATCCTGCGCCTTGACGGACTCCAGCGTTCTTACGATCGTATCTGCGGAATTATACGCTTGAACGACGACGCTCACCAGTTTGTCCTTCTTCTTCATTTCATTTTCCCCCCAAAAGTATCCTGCGCGGCTGCCAGAGATATCCCTGCGTCTCCCCCCGCTCCAAAAAGGGCTGATACCAATAGTATCCCATAAAGAGCAGCAGATAATTCCGCAGCAGATAAACGGACACCAGATGCGCCTCCATCATGGAAAATACAGCGTATGCCGTCACGATCACACAGAGGCTGTAGTCCTTATTGTGATAGGACTGCCAAATCAGATACAGATTGCCCAGCAGATAGACGGCTGCCGGAACGATGCCATACCAGTAAAACAGCCGGATAAATCCCTGATCGAAAAATTCCTCGTTGGCTGCCGCGCCAAACAGTTTCCAATTCTCAACCCTTGCCGCCTCATAGATGTTGGAATACTGAAATCTGCCGTTGAGCACCCTGTCAATCTTATACATGACAGGCGTATCGCGGCCGGTGTGCGACCCATAGGCGGAAAACGCCACCAGCGCGATAAAAAACAGCGCCGCCAGCAGATACAAAAGCCGTCTTTCCCGAGCCGCCCTGCTGTACTTCATGAGCATCACGCCCGCGACCGCCGCCGCCAGCACGATAAATCCTGTGTTGGAGTCGGTAAAGAGATAGAACACAAACCCTACAAGCCCCACTGCCAGAAAATGCCACAGCCGCATGCGCTCTGCGTACAGATACATTCCAAGCGTACTGACCATAAACAGCATTCCCTGAAACGCATTCGGATGTCCCATCCCAAAACAGTACCGCGTCTCATAATAAGGGTCCAGCGGTCCAGAACCCCTTCCATAATCTGCGGTGACGGACACTGCCCCATAAATTCCTGTGACAGACAGCACAAACAAAACCGCCATCCCTGCTATTGTAGCGCAGAGCACTACCTTCAAGAGCCGCCGAAGGTCGATGTCCTTACACGCTGCGACCAGCGCCACTGCCCGCACTGCCTCGTCCTTGGTATTGACAAAGTATGACACGGCTGCCACCATGCCCACCATGCCAAGGAACAGAATTTCATTTCTCGAGTACTTTGTCGTCAGAATCTTTACTGCAAACAGCAAAAACGTCAGGCGAAAGAGCTGTCCTTCATAGGGGTTGATATATGCACTTTTATCAATGATCACCAGCAGCAGCTCGATCAGCACTGCCGCCCAGAAGCAGTATGTACCTGCTTTTTTTGCGCGCTCTTCCATGCGTCTTTATTCCTTTCATGCCCCAAATCAACATTTTCTGAAACGGCTTGTGACAAAGCTTAGCACTGTCGCCGCAAGCTCCTTAGACATCTTGCGGACAAACAGCCCTCCCCCAATCCCAAGCGCCTTCGCCTCCCGAAACCCTCTGTGATATTTGATCAAAAACTGCTCTGTAAAATACGCTCTGCATGCTTTGCTTCTGTTCAGACCATACTTGGTATACATGTATTTGTAGTCATTATATATGCGCTCGTCCTTGTCTAAAAAGCTCTCTGTATACTGGTTTGCATGTACGCCAATCGAGACCAAGGGCGCCTCTGTATAGGCAAAAATGGGACTTTTTTCCAATAAATTAAAATACAAAAACAGATCGGACGCCCAATTGCTCTGCTCATCGAATAAAGTCAGCGCACTGCCTCTGCGGTAGATGACAGCGCTCGGCGCGCCAATCTGGTTTCCCAGAAAAAGATGGCGGTAATCCTCACGCAGCCCGTCGATAAACGACGCGTCCGCCGCGCGGTCATAATATTTCATTTGATGCGCTGCCGTCACATGACGCAGGGCGCCGCCATCCTGCCCGTCCAGCATCACCTGCCTGCTGCCGGAGAACGCAAGCGCGGCATCAGGATTATTATCCAGCATTGCCGCAAACGCGCCAAGACTTTTGCTGTCTGTAAACCAGTCATCGCTGAACATAATCTTAATGTAGGCTCCCTCCGCCATTTTGATCGCGGCATTCCAGTTCAAAATATGTCCATACGGCTTCTGGTTCCTCTGGTACTTTACCATAGGATAACACCCGTTCACCAGTGCCTGTGTCTCATCGCTGGTCGAGTCGTCAGATATATTGACCTCAAAGTCCGTGTACGATTGTCTGTAGATGGATTGCAGCAGGCGCTCCACTTCATCCGCATTGTTATAGCAGGGAATACAGATCGAAACTTTTGGTCGCTCCATGCCAATCCCCCCTTATTTTCCCCTTCCAAGCATCCTTCTTCCAGCGCGTTTGATTGAGACCAGAATATTATAACAAGCGTTTTTTATTATCACTTTTGCCCTGCGGAGCGCCTTTTTGGCGCCCTTTTCCTCATGCATAATCAAGAAATCCAGCTCCTTTTGATGCCCCCTGATATACGCGGGAAAGCTCTCATCAATTTCACACCGGACAAACTGTGCATTCCTGCCGAAGATATCTTTGCCGTCCTTAATCTGGTCGGTCACATTCGATAACACATGTCTCGAATTATACTCCTGATGCGCTGCGGACACGACCTTTTCCTGCACCCGCTTGCGGATGTCCTTCTCACCATGGCCGCCCATATACCCAAAGTGCCAGCCGCCGTCCTCCACGCGGATACCGATCTCCTTGCGCTCTGGAAACCGCAGCTCACCCAAAAGAAGATGCTGCTCCCTCAATAATTTGTAGCTGAGCATCTTAGTGCCAATCCACTTCTTGCGCGCCACACCCTCAAACTCGCCCGCATAGGACAACAGGTTGCCCGATACTTCCTCCATATTCAGATAGCAGTAAAAAAGACGCTGTGCAAAGTGGTAGATCTTGTCCTCCTGAAAATTTTGCAGGATTTCACGGATTTTGTCAGGGTTTGGAATCTCGTCAAGATCGCTGAAAATCACAATATCGTCATCTGTACAGCCAGCCAGCCCCCTTGTCACCGCATTTTTCTGGAAAGTATCCCGCTCGTGCGTACCGCCTGCGGGGGTATCGTCCACAACCACATGGATGATCTTATCCTCAAACTCGGCAAACATCGCTTTATTTTCTTCATAATACAAGGGCTTTTTCAGACCGGAAAAGGTCTCTGTCGCCTCGCTGATCACAAACCTGTCCACCACTGGACCAAGGACATGCAATCGAATCTTTAGGATATCCAGTTCATTGAAAAACTGAAAGCAGTCATAAATCACCTGCGTTCCTCCTCTTCCTTCTATCAAGCACTACCGCCGCCACAGTTAAGAGCACCGTGATAAACGATACGGCATAGGACAGCTTCCACAGCAGCGGAAACCGGTATACCACCTTGATACTGCTGTCAAAGCCCGCCGGTATTGCAAGACTCACACGATTGTCTGTCCCGTTCATGATACCGATCGACTCTCCTGTCACCATATCGCAGGCATAATAATTGTCATAATTCATGAGCGGAATCTCCACTGCCATCTCTGTGTCAGCAATGTTTACGCAGTCAAACGTCGTGACACCGCCCTGATACGCATAGCCGGACACGGTGACAAACTTCGGATCAGCATTCACCCTGCGCCAGCGAAGATTCCCCTCGATGGTATCGCTTAGAATATATTCGCCGCCGCTCACCGCCTTCTCCACATCGGCGTCTCCGTAAACCCGCTCAATCCCGCTGACGTCTGTGAAATTAGCCATGTACAGGCTGTTTGTAAACACGGCGGTCAGGCAGAGCATCCCGCACAGAAACTGCATCATCCGCGCACTCTTAATCTCCTTCACAACATAGAGTCCAATCACTGTCACCACCGCTGCAAACACCGTCGCCATAGACAGATACCGCCACGGAAACTGTACGATACACAACACCTTTGCGAGCAGTTTACTAAAATTCTCAATACTGTCCCACGGGAAAATCCGAAGCGACAGGACAATGCATACAACGGTAAATACCGTACACAGCACACCGACCTTGACGGTGCTGCTCTTTCTTGTCCGCCACTCGTTCTGCATACTGCAACAGGCGGCAAAGATGACAAGCCCCATGATAAGCGAAATGCCAAGAGAGAGGGACATCTCATAGTTCATACCGATACGGCTGTCGCCAAGAGAGACCTGAAATACGCTGAACACCTGCTGCAAATAAGTTCCCTGCACCTGAATCTGATTGACTGGGTCGTCATTTACCCGGATATCCATCTGCATGGACTGGATAAACGGCAGGATAAACGCCATATTGACACACAAAGTCAATACCGCTGCCTTTGCCAGCGTGATAAAACGTTTTGGCACAAACGTTTTCCTGTAATTTACCAGACACACCACCGCGATAAACATCGCTGCCAGCTCGCAGGAGAGCACATGACTCTCAATTAATCCGCTCAGCCCTAATACAATCGGAAGATAGTCCCGAATGCCAAGTTTCGTCTCCTCCGTGGTATACACGCGCACAAATCCGTAGACAATGAGCGGATAAAATGCCATCGCCGTGTATTCCCCGACGGCTGCTCTGACATACAGATTCGTGATGCGGTACGCTGACAGCAGATAAATCAGCGCGCCTGCCGCTGCGATCTTATTGTCCCTGACAAGCCCCTTGAAACTGTAGTACGCGATCAGACAGGTCGCGATATTGACAAGAATCGCATAAATCTGATAACACACTTGGGCAGGCACCGCCAAATTATATAAAATCGCCGGCAGATACAAAAATAACTGGCTGTAAAACAGCGGTGAGGCATAGCCGTAACCATTTAAGACCTCGGTCTGAATCGGCACAAAAAGATGCCCTGCTTCCAGCCCGTTTGCAAGCGCGATGATTCTGTTTAAATGAAAATCAAGGTCATGCCCCCTGAACAAAGAGTCCGTCATGAGCGGCAGACTGGCAAAAAACACTGCAAATAAAAGGATTGCAACTGCAGTCTTATTGGATGCCTTACGGCTGACCCAGAAGAAAAGATAGACTACATCGACCAAAAGAAACAGCACAAGCCATCCAAGCAGTTTCATCAGGCGCCAGGCTGTGAGCTCCCTGATCAGGATTTTATCCACCCGCAGCTCTCCTACGCCATAAAAGTTGACCATTAACTGCAGACCCTGCTCCCCGCCGATATTGCGTATCCACAGCCGCGTGCGCTGGTGCGTATGGCCATCCCGAAACTGCAGTTCGTTATAGCAGAGCTTGTCCTCCGTCTTTTTCGTCCGAAAGATTTGCAGTGTGCCCGTCTTGTCCTCACAGTTGCCGCCGACTTCTGTGTTGTACAAAAGAGACTCATAATCCACAGAAACCTCATACATGCCCTGCCTGAGATCAAAAAGCCCTGTACCTGCAATCCAGCGCCCGTAAGAATCCTCATCATTCCATCCTGAGATATAGAATGAATGGTCGTCATTGACAATCACCTTCTCATCGCGGATCTCAAGATTTCCGGCATCCAGCTCAATCGTTACAGCTTTTCCAAACAGACCTATGATCAAACAAAACAAAATCAAAATCTGTACAAGAATAAAAATGCTGTACCCCCTGCGCTCCTCTATAAAACATTTTATCTGATCTGCTGTGTCTTTATTCACTATCAACCATGCCTTTCTCAATTTATCGTATCTCTAACGAATCCATCCTGCGACCCTTCTTTTGAACCGGCGAATCACAGGCTCTTTGATAAAATTGGGATACTGCGCATTTGTCCCCTCCCACTTGTGGAAGGCAAACGGCGTGATTCCCTGTACCTCTGGTATCATCTTCTCGTGGCTGTAATACTTCGCCACGGACAGCGGGGCGATGCGCATTCCCTCTGCCTCCAACAAATGCCGTATCTTACAGCAGATAAATCCGTCTTCATAGTACCACATCCGCCCATAGGCATACTCACCCTCCCATGGAATCCCCGCTTTTTTGGGAAAATCCATCAGGCGCTTGCTGCGGATGCCTGCGCTGTTGCCGACGCGGCAGATGTTCCCGTCCCGGTCGCGATACGTGGTCGTGTCGCCCTCAGGCGGCAGTGGCCAAGGCGCACCGATATAATCATAGTCCAGAAATTCATCGCGCCAGAGCTCAGGGTGTACCACAAAGCCGTCCGCGTGCACGATCAGCGCAAAGTCCGTATGAATATGCGTCCCCAGCTCATAGACCATCTTGTAGTTAAAGGCGTCGATGTCACGCAGCCTGTCCGTGTGGCTGTAGCGGATGGACTTTGGCAGGAGAAAGGGCTTTCGATGCGTGATCAGAACCGCGTCGCCAAAGTCAATCCCGCGCATACTGTACTGCATCGCCTTGATGGCCGCGCTGACATTGACGCTCGTCATCGCAGCGAGCGTCACCTGCGGCAGCTTTAATTTTTTTGACATGTTGTCCTTCTCCATACTTTTGCTCCTTTTCACAATCTATCCTTTTATCCTGCGCTTTATAGAACGGACCGCCCGCACCATCAAATCGCTGTATACCAGCACGCTGCTTCTGATGCGCGCCGCCGCAAGCGCCAAGCCCTCCGGCCTCTTTCCAATTCTTTTATAGTATGGCGACTTTTGCCTGTATTTGTCAAGCGCTTCCCTGCATTCTTTTGCCGTAAACAGATTTCCCTTCCTGTCAAGATAATGAAAATCCGAATAAATATTCTGTTCTGACGCCCAGTATCCATCCGACACATTGTGGCGCGCCCAGTATTTCGGCGCGATGATAAACTTCACTGTATCGCTTGTAAATGCGGGAAAACACGCAAATGTTGAGTTGGACAAGATTAAATAATGCGCGTTTTTGACCGCCGTGTAATCCCCCGCCAGATCAAAATGATACGCCTCCACCTCCGGCAAAATTCTCTTTGCCGCCGCAAGGTCATCTGTCACCACCATAAACTGCATGTCTGCGCGCTGCTGCCGCATCACCGCCATCGCATCCAGCCAGTACCTGCGCCTTAAAAACAATTCAGGATTGCTTGTGTACTCACCGCCCCGGATATTGATGATGCAGAGGTTTTCCCGTGAGTACGCCATACAGTCATACGCCGGTTTTACACGCAGCCACGTTTTGATTTCTTTTTTATATTTCCCAAAATAGGACTCGTCCTGCATATTTCCGTACAGAAGCGTCGTCTGGTCAAGTGCGGACAGCCGTGCATCCGCACCGGTGATATAACAGCCATGCTCAAGATCATGCCGGGAATTGCCAAGATAGATTCTGTCCTCTCTCTCGTGATAGATTTCCTGAAAATCGTCTTTCTCAAGATCCAGTCCACAGTCCAGCTCCATAAAGGACAGACCATCCAAAAGCTCCCTGCCCAGTATGGCAAAATCATAACCCTTGTCATAGGCGAGCGCCCTCGTTGTCACATAGCAGAACAATTGATTGCCAAGCCCCTGCCCCTTTAATAATTCTGTTGCGATCACTGGTTTCTTTTCCACACAATTCTTCGATGCCATAACCAAATCCTTTTCCTTTGCCTTATGCAGTCACGATAATCTAGTCTCCTGTATCTTCCCCTCATCTACTTTGTAGATGATATCACACTTCTCGATTGTATTCAGGCGGTGTGCAATGATGACCATCGTCTTTTTGCCATGGAAGCTGTTGATCGCTTCCATGACCGCCGCCTCTGTCTCGTTGTCAAGCGCGGAAGTCGCCTCATCAAACACTAAAATCTCTGGATTGTGATAGAGTGCCCGCGCAATGCCAAGGCGCTGGCGCTGTCCGCCGGAGATGCGCACGCCTCTGTCGCCGATGGCAGTGTCAAGCCCCTCTGGCAGCCCTCTGATGAAATCCGCAAGCTGCGCCTCCTCAAGCGCCTGCCATATGCGGCTGTCGTCAATCTCCTCATCGGCAATGCCAAAGGCAATGTTATTCCTGACCGGCTCGTCCACGAGGTAAATAGACTGCGGAATGTAGCCAATCTGTGCAAGCCATGCCGGATAGTTGTCAAAGATATTCTCGCCGTCACAGGTGATGCTGCCCTCCCGAACCTTCAAAAGTCCGAGCAGAATATCTACAATCGTAGACTTGCCCGCGCCTGACGGTCCCATAATCCCGACCGATTTGCCGTATGGAACCACCATATCTGCGTGGTCAAAGATTAGTTTGTCCGTATTTGGATAGGCATATACAATGCCTTTGAGTGCAATCTTGTCGCGAAGCTGCATCTTCTTTGACGTATCGGCAGGCCTTAAAGTCTGATTGTTCCTGCGGCTGATCTCATTGATATTCATATTTTCATACACATAGTTCAGACAGGGTCTGAAATACGAAATGTCCGTCATATACGTATTGATGCGGTTGACACTCGGCATCATGCGGATCGCTGCCACGCCAAACGCCGTGAGCATCGGAATCAGCGTGGACGCATCATTTCCCATCTGAATATAGAGAATGATATAAATCAGAATACTGGTCATAAAGACCGCCTCGATCAGAAGCCGCGGCGTATTATTCAGCACCGCATGGCGTCTGGCATACCCTGCGCCAATCTTCCCGCTGTGCTCATAATTGTCTGCAAAAAACGCCTCCCTGTGAAGCACCTTCACATCCTTGATGCCATAGATTGCCTGAATCCGCCACTTGGCAATGCGCGACTGTATCGCCTGATTCTTCTCTCCCAGCCTAGACAACTGTGGTTTTAACACCTTAATCATGACAAGGGAGAGCACGCCAAACACTACGATCAGAAATAACAGCAGCTTCCAGTCTGTCACTACCATCACAATGCACAGCAGTGCGAACACCACCGCCTCCGAGACCAGAGAGATCATGGACATCAAAATATTGAACACATTGGGGATATCGCTGTCTGTCAGCCGAAAGACCGTGGGAATATCCGCGTCCAGATAAAATTCATAGGGTCTGTTCAAAAACTCGCGAAGCACCTGACTGATTAATTTATTGCGGTTAAATGCAATAAAACGATTCTGCTCACTCGCAAGAAAGAGCAGAAATGCGTTCTTTAAAATATACATCACAATCAGCGTCCATAGAAGCGGCACGATAAACCCCTCGATGCTGTCGATTGCCAGCGCCTCCATCACCATTCGGATATATTTATTTTCCTGTGCCTGCTCGGGGCTGATGATCACATACACGATCGGCAGCACCGCCGATACGCTCACTGTCTCCAACAAGCCGCCGATAAAGATCAGTACGCCCAGAAAACAGATATGAATCTTTTGTTTCCTGTCCAGAATATAGCGCATTTTCCTGATGATGTCCATTTTATCCCTCCTAATTTGTTATGGCTGCTTTTGAAAGAGTTTGTCATAATCATACTGCGTATAATATGCTCTCTCCTGCTCGTAGCGCTCCATATAATTCTCCTCCGTCACCAGCCCGTCGCCAGCCGCAATCCACTCAAGAATCATCGAATTGACATGTGATGCGTAGTGCTCCTTGTCACGATAATTGTCCAGATTCGTTATTATATCATATTTGTCATGAAAATTATAGAGTTTTACGTTCGGACACTGCAAAAGCATCTTCGTTGCGATCAATTCTGCCTCATAATAATAGTTAATCATCCCCTCCCGAATCATAAAATCCCACCAGCAGATGCTGTACGGCGTGTAAAATACATAAAATGTCGTATCAGGATACTTGTTGACCAAATCCACAAAATTCTGCCCGATATTGCCAGTCACCATCTCCACATCCGCCGCTGTCAGCCCCGGCGCCTCCTGTGCCGGCTCTTCCCAGCGGTCGTAGGCTGCCATCACATGCTCGTATCCGGTCTCCTTCTCCCACGAGGAATACTCGTCAAAAGTAGTGCTTGGCATCCCGGCGATCGTCCGAATAAGATTCACCAGCACCCCATGATACCACACATTTTTGTTAAAGACATACTGCACATCATTCCATGGATTGTCGTCATATAAATACGTGGGATAGCCCTCGTACTCGGTGTAATCCTTATCGCGCAAAATCGCGTTTGCATCCATTGTCCAGATCACTGTCTTTAGATCTGGATTGCGCGAAAGCGCCCTGTCAAGATTCTCGGAGAGCTCGCTGTACCCTGCCCCGGAGAACGTCTCTTTGACAGACTGGACACCAAACAGCACATCCGCCTCACTCGTCTTGAAATTCTGTGCCATCGACGTGCCCGTGATGATGGTATCATAGTCAAAATGTCTCGAAATCCCATCATTGATATACCGCTCGTCATACAGGCGGTATGAGACGAAAGGAAACGGCTTGTGATAATGAAAATACGGGTCAAAAATCCAGAACACCAGCACCATCAAAAACAGACTGCCCAACAGTACCGACATGCAGGCAAGAAACCACTTTTTTGCTTTTTGTTCCATATGCCGCCCCCTTCCTTTAAAAAATTTCCTTAAAAATTAAAATATAAAAACTCACTCACTTCCGACAGCGACAGAATACTCCAGATCAAAAGCCCCACTGTCACCACGATGCGCCAAAGCCCGTATCTGTC
>VSNR01000130.1 GCA_009774345.1 Lachnospiraceae bacterium
ATAACCGCTGTCCGGCTAAAATTGAATAGGAACTAAGAAGCGTTGCAATTTTTTCAGTTGCAGCGTTTTTCTTTTGCAGAAATCCGCCAAATCAGACATTCCCGGTGTTGTAGGTAGTAGGAAGAACTTTCGTAGTTATCATGACTTTTTTATTATCACGATCTTTGATGACAAAGCTGATAAACTCAAAGGATTTCTTTAAAAAAGTCGGGATAATATTTTTCAATAGCCACCAACTTTGATTTTTTTAAAGCGACAATATTTCTTCAAAAGTCGGGATAACTACGGAACTTATTTTTTCTTCGGTAGCTCAATCTTGTAGTTGACATACTTCCCGCCCGTATCAGTTAAAACAACGGTTCCGTCGTAGGTTTTGCCTGTTTTCGGGGAATACAAGCCCTTGACATTTGCCTTGCCGGATTTTAAGAGGGCGGCGGCAATCTTCGGGGTAAAGGTGACTTTCCTTTCCTCAAAGAAACGGTCGTTTTTCCACATGGTAAAGGTGCAATCCCGGTTAGAACAATAGTAATTCTTTTTGCCCTCCCGGACAGGACAGCCGCACCGGGGGCATTTCCCGATAGAGGGCTTTTCCTCCCCGCCCGTGAAAGCTGCCTTGCTCTTGTCGGCGGTGGCGTTCTCCTTTAACAGTTCCCGCGCCATAGCTTCAATGCGCTGCATAAACTCCCCGGCGTCGGCGGCTCCCTTTGCGATTTGCGTCAGATTATTTTCCCATTCGGCGGTAAGCTGCGGGGAAGTCAGCATATCCGGCAGGACAGACACAAGGGCGGCTCCGTTCTGCGTGGGGATAAGCTGCTTTCCCTTGCGTTCCGCAAAGCCGGACTTCACCAGCTTTTCAATGACAGCGGCGCGGGTGGCGGGAGTGCCAAGCCCCCGGCGTTCCGCGTTCGGGTCGGTATCCCCGTTCCCGGCGCGTTCCATTGCCGACAAGAGGGTTGCTTCTGATAAGAGTTGTAAAGTGTTGACGTGGATTATTTCTGATTTTTTTCAAGGCACTCATTGATAATCAGCTTTTGCACTCTGTCCTTAAAGGTTTTGTCAGTGTCTTTACTGAAATGTACCTTGACGGTGTAAGTGGTGTTCCCCAACTTTCGCTTGAAACTGTGGGGCTGTTGCTCGTTTTTGGTTTCTGCCATATTCTCTGCTCCTTTACATAAAAATAGAGCGCATAGACTGGTTTCTATACGCTCTGACGCTGTGTTATATTCCTTATTCAGTTGTGATTGTGGTAATGGTTGTTTCGACAAACTGGAATTCTGATAAGACACATTTTATAGCATTTATTAACTGTTATATCTTATCTGCAAAAACTCCGCAAACCCTTGAAAATGCTAAATTTATAGCAAGTGAGTTTGCCCTTAGACTTTCCCTTGTGTTATATCCTTTTCCCTAGTGTTATGAATAATCATAAGGGCAAAAATAAGGGAAAGAAAAATCTGTAACATAGTATAACACAATATGAACAGGACATGAAGAATTGATTGAAACGCTTTCACAATTTTTTAGGGAAAGGACAAATAAGATGAATATCATATATGCAGAATACAACATAGACCACAACAGCATAGATATAGCAACTACCGCAGGGTATCTTTTGCGGATTGACTGTTGGGAAGCAGAGAAGGGATTAAAGACCACTCCCAACTCTGAATGTGCCTTAAATGCCCTCGCTATTGATGATCCACTGGAATATGCTCGTCTTTACCTTGAGGGTAATATGCAAATGTGGGTGGATGCAGAAGATTCTTTAGAATTGTGGTAATACCTTGCTTGCTCACTTATAAAGAGAGGTTCAGTTTATGCCTCTCTTTATTTTTGAATTGTATTTCTTACATTCTGATTCTAATTTAGGAAAATTCAGGCAACGGTTTCTGCCTGTAAATGGCTCATTGGAGATGTATTTCTTATACAAGACATTTGCTTTATTACAGATTACTTCACTATTGTTCCGACACCATTCTAATTCCTGAACACATAATCGCTTATAATATTTGATGTTTTCCCTATCTCTCTTAAAAATAGTTGTATCAACAAGCTGTAATTGTTCTTCTTCAATAGGTATCATCAGATTAAAATTCAGGACGCCTAATAGCTTCCCATTTATCTCAATCTTTGAAAAATCCATAGAGTTCTTCATTTTTTTATGCTTTTCCTTTGGCGATGAAAGTGGTATGCAATATTTATGAGTACCACAAATAATAACAATTCCAACGAAAACCCTATTATCTTTTCCCGCCTGTGGTGAAACAGAAAGCACCTTATCATCAATATTATGTAGATTACGGATATATTTCATATCCACCTTGTATAATTTAAAATCCGTCTGCATATATCTCCTCGTAAAAAATGGCTATGCGTTTCCACATAGCCATTTGTGTAGTAACTCCATTAGAGTTGCTAACGCTTTTAGCAGTCCACTTTGCGGTAGGACTCACCACTAATAGTATAATACCATATTCACAAAAATAGTCAATCTTTTTTGCGTAAATGCATAAAATCAATCAGTCAATTCTGATGTGGTTTTTCATCAATTTCAGCCTTAGTGGAAGTATTCTCTATTGTTTTTGTAAGTTCTTCTCTTAATTTTGGTTCAGCATTTAATGCTTTTTTCTCATTCATTTTATTCTTACAATAATTATATCCACCATATATAATAGAACAGATTCCCACACCTATGCCAATTCCTGTCAGGCATCCATCTTTGAATATTTTTGGTCTTTCTTTTGCAACAGCAGTGGCTCCAATATTTTGAAACAAAATTTCCGCATTTCCATTAGCTTCCTTTAAAGCATTTCTTACAACATTATAGTCACCTAAATTATCAAGTGGATATGCCATAATATCATCCCTCCTTATTTTTGCTTTAATCCGTCTTTAATTGTTTCCGCAGTATAGTTTTCCCCTGCAATGGTAATTATCAAATTCTCAACGCAGCCGGAAAATACGGTTTTGCCTATTTCAGTATTTCCATTCCCGACATTAACTGTCTCTAATCTTTTACAATATTGAAATGCTCTGTCATCAATTTTAATTTCGTCATCTGACTTTGCATTTTCACATATTGTAACACTTTTGAGATCCTCGCAGCTATAGAAAGCATATTCACCCAAAATTACTAAGTCACAATCTATATTTACAGTGACCAAATCCTCACAGCTGGAGAAAACACTGTCACCCATGTCAACTTTGGAACCGGTAATCGTTAAGCTTTCAAGAGAACTGTATTGAAAGGTTCTGTCATCAAATGTTAATGAGCAATTGGTCATCTCGACTTTAGCTGAATCGCCACAACTATAAAAAGCATATTCTTCTGTTTCCAATATGCTGTCTGTAAACACAATAGAAGTCAGGTCTTCACATGAAGAAAAGGCGCTTTTTTCAATTTCCAGTTCACAGTTACTGATTGTCAGGCTGATAAAATCGCCATATTGAAAAGCATTTTCTTCAATAATACCAGTACAATTAGAAAATGTCACATCTGCGTCTTTACCGCAACTATAAAAGGAATATTTATCTGCCTGAATATTGCAGTCACTAAACAAAATCGAAACCAAGTCCTCACAGGAAGAAAAGGCACTCTTGTTTATCACCGGACTGCCACCAATTATATTTACCACTGTAAACTCACCATATTGAAAAGCATTTTCATCTACCTCATAATTGTAGTTTAGCAGTGTAATGCTGTCAACATCCTCGAGAGAATACAAGGCATATTTTCCAATCAGGGTAACAGTATCTCCATCCGGACTTTCTAAAGGTATAACAATATTTTTATCTGTGCAAGTACCGATTCCGGTGATTGTGCAAGTACCATCATCATTACTTTCAAATTCAAAGCCCTCTGACGGTTTTAAATCGGTTTCGACTATTTGATTACCATGTGGCTTTTCATCAGGGACGGAAGTTTCCTTTTGGCTAGGAACAATAGTCTCCGTTGTAGGATTATCCCTACTGCCCGCATTTTTGCTCTCTGCCTCTGCATCTACTAAACTACTTTCATTATCTACAAAATTTGATGTACCTTTGTTTCCGCAGCCTGAAACGCACAGCAACATACACATTACAACACACAATATATTTAACACTTGCGTTTTTTTATACATAAACGTTTCCTCCATAGTTTCTAAATTTTCATTTTTTTGTTTTGGTAAGTTTATTTAGTAAAGCAAACCCCTTATTCTTTATTATTGAAGCAGATATTATATTAACTTTTATCTTTTTTGTATCAAATCATAAAGAATTTCAATCTGTTCCTCAATCCGACTCCTTTCTTTCTTTAATTTCTCCATTTGATTTTCCAAGATTGGAATAGTACTTATTTTCGGTGCATCAATGATTTCTTTAATTTCTCTTACGGAAAATCCAATCTCTTGATACATACGAATTATACCAATCCTTTCCTGTGTAGCAGCATCGTATAGTAAGTAGCCCATCTTATTTTTTCCCGTTGATTTCACTATTCCTGCTTTCTCGTACCCTTGCACCGCCCTTCTTGAAACTTTATACTTAGCACACACTTCACGCAATGTCGCATCCTGCATATGTTTACCTCCTTATTACCGTAAAATTGCACGTTACGTGCAGTCAATTGTTTTTTTGATATAGTTAAATATCTGCTTCGTAATAGGACGTGTTTTTTTCGCGAATTGTGTGCGACCTAATTTGAACATGAAAAAAGCCTGTGAGATTTCTCCCACAGGCTAAAACATGTGCTTAATATGATTTGTATTTACAATTTAATTATAGTTTATATCAATTCCTAAGGTTTTCTCAATATCCTTTAGAATATCTACAACCTCATCTAATGTTTCCTTGTTCGCATCAGTATGTTGCAACTCTATCTTTTTACATCCAGATTTTATAATCTGATCCTTCATTTCTTCAATATTGCTATTTTCACTGTCATTGATTATAATTTTATCCCAATCTATGATAATAACAATCGTATCAGATTTTTCGTTACCAATATCCAAATCCGATTCTTCGTTGCTTTCCTCACCGCCAGGTGCATTTACGGAATCTACATTAATCTGATTTCCGCCGTTGCCTACCACAATTGTTTCTGGCTCTTCATCTTTTTTCCCGCAAGCTGCTAGTAATAATATTACGGCAAAGCACATTATAAGATAAGTTTTCCGTATCATTTTGTTTTACTCCCCATAATCAATAGATATTCCCAACGTTTCTTCTAAGTTCATTAGAGTTTCCTTAACTTCATCATAAGTTGCTTTAATTGCATACTCATGTTCAAAAACATATTCCGTATCCTTTCCTTGGGAACTAATTTTACTTATTCTGTCTGTCAAATCCTCAATACCTGCACACTCTTCTTCCCCAACATATATCTTATTTTCTTCAACCCTTATGATTACTTCTTTATCTTGTGGTTCTTCGTCTTGCTTTTCTTCTTCAAAAGCACTTAAAACTTGATTTCCATCTCCGCTGTCATCCCCAGTACCAAATCCGCCTAACCCAATTGTTAATCCAACACACGCCAAAACCAACACAATTACAACAATAATAATTATATTCTTCATTTTGGATCACTCTCCCTCTGAAATACTAAGTCTGTATCTTACTCTATCACCATACTTTGTTTCAAAATCTGTCAATACTTTTTCAACATCATCAAAATCATTTGCATATACTTTTGTTATATCAACAGAAAAAACAAGATAAATATATTTATCCTCTGCATTTTCCTGTAATTCTTTTTCTATAAATGTTTGCAAATCCAATTTTAAATAGCTTATTGCATAATTCCATTCATCAGTGGCGGTTCGTTTTGCATTGTATGTTTTATAGTTTTCATCAGATGCCCGACCATAAGTTATACATCTTGAAGTATTATTATAGCGATTTTCTAATCCAACATTGTAGACAATAACAATATCGTCCATATAATCGTAGGTGTCGAGTTGGTTCTCTGCATTATGTAGTTTCTCTAACAGAGTTTCTAAATCACCTTCTTCGAGCTTTCCCAATGCATTGGCTAATTCCTCGGAGATTCCTTCATATTCTGCTAAATCATCTTGCATTGCTGCATTCTCTTGTTGTAATTCGCTCACTTTCTGATTGTTTGCTTCTACAAGCTGGGCATTTTTTATCATAACAGCAAAAATTAGAATCATTACAATATCAAGAAGCGAGGTCAATTCAATTACAATATTTCTTATTCTGCTATGCCTCATTCCTGTGCCTCTTTTTTCTCATATTCATGAATTACATAATCTGCATCTTCAATAATTACATCTAGAGGACCGGAAAGTCCTGCATCAATACCCTTGAAAACGATAGCACAAAATACGCCTAAAAGAGTAGTACTTAATGCAACCATAAAATTTTCCATCATAGTCACATCAGAATATGTAACAAGTGCCGCTACCGTACCTAAAATCCCTAATAGTGGAAATATAGCTGTAATATTTGCATACCATGTATATTGTTTAACCAATCCTTTACGCATATCTTTCAATTTTGAAATTTCTTCAGGACTCCATTGCATCCTAGCACTTACTCTATTAACTTTATCATTTCTAGGATGAAATATATCGTCTGTCTTTTTTATTGCTCTTTTAGTCCGAAAATAGAAAAACACGTTTACACCTGCAAACACAATTATAATCCAATTCCCAGCCTCGTAAAACATCACCGCAAGGAAATTTACCAGAATGTCCATTAGCTTATTCAT
Organism: Lachnospiraceae bacterium; assembly: GCA_009774345.1. Taxonomy (GTDB): domain Bacteria; phylum Bacillota; class Clostridia; order Lachnospirales; family Lachnospiraceae; genus COE1. The sequence goes on from VSNR01000130.1 coordinate 6,710, forward strand.
ATAAAATATCTCCTTTGTTATCTTGTATTTGAGGTTCTTTCGCAGAAGGCTTTGTCTAATAAAAATACAAAATTCGACACTTTATTATATCCTATATATTCTACTTTTTCAAGGCTAATGTTGTGACGGATATTCATTGATATTCGTATGTAAAAACATCTGTATATGACAAAAGGGGCAATTACCTCGCCCCTCTGTCTTTGTTTTTAATTGTTGTTTGCTGCTGATAGTTCGCTACTTTTTGGAGCGAAGTTTTCAACCGTTCAAGTACACTTTTTTTATCCCGTCTTTGACTGTTCTCACCATAGGTTTTCTCCCATTCAGCTACTTGTTCCCTATAATCTGCATAAGCATTGTGGGATTTATGGTAAATACGGTAAAACTCCTGCACATTCTGATAGCCGTATCTTTGGGCAATACCGGACAAGCCGATTTTCAGAATGTCAATCTCCTCATTTTTGCGGTCAATTTTGCTTTGTAGTTCGCCTTTCTTGGTAAATCTTGCAAGTCCTTTCAGGTCGTCACGCTCAAGTTCAAAAGCATTGCGTTCCTTTTCCGCCTCAAAAATGATTTCATTCTGTCGGTTCAGTTCCTTATAAATTTTAAACAGCTTTGGATATGAGGCAGTCTCCGCTGACATAACGGGTTTAGGCGGTATCTTTGGCTTGCTTGGCATTTCTTTTTCCGCTGGTTTTTGAACAGGCTCTTGCTTTGGTGTCTGCGGCTGCATCTGTTCTGTATCAGAGAGTTTTGCCGACAATTCCCTCGCCTTTTGCAGTATCTTTGAAATCAGCATTGCCAAAACTGCAACAGCGCTCATAAGGATAGTTCCAAACCTTTCCGACTGATTACCGAACACATCAATAGATTCTTTGATACGGTCAGAGATGTACTCTTTTTTTATCTGTTGTATCTCTGTTTCTGCTACACCGCTTACGATTGCTCTGTCAACTTCACGATTCCAGCGCATACGGAATTCGTTATCCGTCTGTATCTGTTCCGCTTTTGGGTTATTCTTCCCTATCTTCTTGGTGGCAAGGTACAGACCGTTTTCGTCAAAAACGTGCAGTTTCTCTTTGTCGTCCTTTACCAAAGTATTGATAAGGTCTGTGTAAAAGTGTTTTACCTCGTCCACAAATTTGTCCTGCTTGAACAGCTTATTCTTGGCGGTAAAGAGGTTGCGCTCATACACTTCGCCTTTTTTCACAATCTTATAGCCTTTGCGGATATCCCCGTTTTCGTCAAGTATCTCTTTCTTGGTGCGGACGTGTTTCCCCTGCTCGTCATAGAACATATTCCTTGTTGCAGTCTTTTCTATGGGTTCAGGCAATCTCTCCCTCTCCGAAAAAATAAGGTGGATATGATAGTTTGTCTTTCGTTTGTTATGGTGCAGAGCCGATACACACTCCACACCATACTTTTCCTTAAAGCGGTCTGTGAACAACTGTAACAGCTTGTTCGGCTCATAGAGATTTGGGAAGGATTCGGGCAAGGCAATGATAAATTCCCTCGCTTCGATACATTTCCCCTCTGTACCGCTTTTTTGAAATTCCTGCTGGCTGCATTTTGCAAGCTCCGTCCAATAATGGCGGTCTGTTGTTTCATAGACCGCATACAGATTCTCCTGCTTCGCATGGCTGGATATATAGGTGATCCTGCCCCTGACATCTGACAGCTTGCTCATGCGGATAAATGAATGTCTTTGTATTGTGCTTTATCCTCCCTCCTGCAAATGGCAGTGACCGATTTTGAAAAGAAGTGGCGCTGGTATGGCAGGCTGTGAGTGGGCAGCATAGGCGGCACGTATACGAACACATCCGCCTGTTGGCGGTTATCACAAATGCGTCAGCATTTGCTAAGTCACGCTAGCGTGACTTTTGCCCCCTGCAAGGGCGAAATCCCCATTGCATAAACGAAGTTTGTGCAATGGGTGTATTTCGCTCTCAAACGCCGAGGGCTTAAAAGAGAAGTGTATCCCGCTCCCATATACCTGAATTGTGCCTGTAAAAATAAGGTTATGATAGTAAAAAGTGATATCACTTATCTTAAAATGGTGAGAAAAAGCTATGCCACATATGATAGTGAAAAATGCCACCATGAGCGCAAAAAATGCCGCCACATCTCAAAAATCGGTTGCATATCAGACAAAGCACATGATATAATCTATTTGCGTGTAGGTATATCATGGCTTCGGTCTGATACATACCATTGGGCGGTTTCCTTAGAAGCCGCCTTTTATACTGCTGATTTTCTTGTAACAGATTTTACATCATTCTTGTCCCGCAGGTTCTTCCCCTCGTTCACTTCCATAAACTTCTCTAAGATGTCGCTTTTGATAAGTACCTTTCTCCCGACTTTCAGGACGGGCAGCTTTCCCCACTCCACAAGGTTCCGCAGGGTATTCCTCCCGATGCCCGTATAGTCGGCAGCTTCTTCAATTGATAGTGCGATTTTCATTTCGGTCATTGGCTCGCTCCCTTTTTGATTGCATAATGCAATTTTGATAGTATGCTTACTATAACGCTTTTATAATCCTTTGTCAAGCATTATGACAATTTAAAAATTATTTTTAAGTTGCATATTGCATTATTACTTTTTCTGTGCTATACTTTGTCCATACCGAAAAAGGAGGCGTATCAGTATGAAAGATAAAGAATTACGCAAGCTGATCGGTAGCAGGGCAAAACAGCGGAGGGTTGAGTTGGGACTGAACCAGCCTTATGTCGCAGAGAAGATGGGGGTAGCCACTTCCACAATCGTGCGTTATGAGGCGGGGACGATCGACAACACAAAGAAGCTGGTCTTGGAAGGTCTTTCAGAAGCACTCCATGTTTCTGTGGAGTGGCTGAAAGGGGAAACGGAGGAATATGAAACAGACATTACGGATAAAAGGGAATTATTTATCCGAGATGTAATGAGTTCCATAGTAAACAAGCTCCCCTATGATATGAAGCCTGATGAGGCGGACTTTTCCAAAGATTTACTGCTGCTGATGTTAAGGGAGTATGAGTTGTTCGTGGATTCTTTTCAGTTTGCCTGTAAGAATTTCAAGGACAATGCGGAAAATACCGCACTCGCCCAAACAATGGGGTTTGAATCAAATAAGGAATATAACGAGATCATGTTCCTTAGGGAAATCACCCACACTGTAAATATGTTTAACGATATGGGCGATATTGTGAGGCTCTATTCCAAAAATCCCGAAACAGCCACCGTAAGGCTTGCAAATCTTCTTTCTATGGTATCGGGGGAAGAATCCGAATCGGTATAGCGGAACAATCGGAGTTATGATATACTTACACGCAGAAAGCATTTCATCAGTTCCGATTGCCCCAGCGCAACGCAGTTGCGTTTGTGAAAGGAGAACGGATTATGGCAAAAGGTTCTGTAAGGAAAAAAGGAAGGAAATGGTACTACCGCTTCTATGTGGAAGATGCAAGCGGGAACTTGGTTCAGAAAGAGTGTGCAGGAACAGAAAGCAAGAGCGAAACGGAAAAGCTGTTAAGACAGGCAATGGAGGATTACGAAAGCAAGAAATTCATTGCAAAGGCGGACAATATCACTCTCGGACAGCTGCTTGACACATGGGCGGAGGAAGAATTAAAGACAGGCACATTAAGCAATGGCACTGTCGGTACTTATCTTCAGGCGATCAACCGTATTAAACAGCACCCTGTAAGCAGACGAAAACTCAAAACGGTTACTTCGGGGCATTTACAGCAGTTCATGGATATCATGTCTTTTGGGGGCACGATTGAAGATTTTGTTTCCAAAGGGTATTCCAAAGACTATGTAAAGTCATTTTCAGCAGTATTACAGCAGTCATTCCGTTTTGCGGTGTTCCCGAAACAGTACATTACATTCAATCCCATGCAGTATGTGGTCATGAGGCATAAAAAGGACGATATGGACTTGTTTGCGGAAGAAACGGACACTGACAACGGCAAGGTCAAGCCACTGTCATTTGAGCAGTACCAAAAGCTGACTGCGCAGCTTGGGAAACGGAGCAAAGACGCAATTCTGCCCGTACAGATAGCTTATTTCACCGGACTCAGGCTTGGGGAAGTTGCAGGGCTGACTTGGCAGGACATCAACCTTGAGGAACAACATCTGACAGTCCGCAGGAGCGTCCGTTACAACGGTGCTACCCACAAACATGAGATAGGTCCTACAAAGCGGAAGAAAGTGCGGATTGTTGATTTTGGCAACGCCCTCGCTGACATCTTGAAAAAGGCAAGGAAACAGCAGCTTAAAAACCGTATGCAGTATGGCGGACTCTATCACAGGAATTTCTACAGGGAAGTTACAGAGAAAAACAGGGTGCATTATGAGTATTACAACCTGGCAATGACGGAAGATGTGCCGGAGGATTATACGGAAATCTCCTTTGTATGTTTGAGGGAAGATGGCTGTCTTGAACTTCCCGCCACCATAGAAACAGCCTGCCGGACAGCGGCAAGGAAAGTACCGGAGTTAGAGGGTTTCCATTTCCACACATTACGGCACACCTACACAACGAACCTGTTATCAAACGGGGCGCAGCCAAAAGACGTGCAGGAACTTTTAGGACATTCGGACGTAAGCACTACAATGAATGTCTATGCACACGCCACAAGGGAGGCTAAGCGGGAATCTGTAAAACTCTTGGATAAGGTTGTGGGAATGAATTAAAACTGGATAAGAAAAACTTTCCCTTGTAACCTGCCCATAAGGGCAAAAACAAGGGAAAAGGATACATATTTTAAGGCTGGCATGGCGCAAAGCCTTGAAAATAGGGGAAAGATATGGAAAAAGCTTACAAACTGGAATTTGAATGACTAAAGTTAGCTGTTTACAATCGGAGAAATAACAGGTTTTCCATCTTTGTCCAACAGCGGTGTCAATCCTCCTGCATATGCAACTTTACGAAACACATAATTCACTCCAGTTTCTGTATCTACTAAAATTTGCGTTACATCAACAGTCCCTTGTGAATAAACTATCTTAAATCGTTCATTCTTAGCCATTTTATTTACCTCCAAATAATTTTGATTTCTCTTTATACTTGACCTCTCAAAACGAGAATTTCTCTGTTTCAATTTACAATTCTTTTCCCATACAAAGAGATTCCGGCATATCTACATACGCACCATAATTAGCAATTTGCTTAAATCCTAACTTTGAATATACATGACAAGATTCCGCTAAAAGTTCTCCTGTTTCCAAAATCATTTTCTTATATCCCAATTCTTTCGCCCACTCTATTAGTTTAGAAACCAGCTCTGTTCCTATGCCCTTTCCTTGTTCATCTGGTATGACAAACACTCTTTTTAGCTCTATTGTATTTTCATCATAAGGACGTATCGAACCACCACCAATCGGATTATTGCCTCGATAGACAACTATCGCTTCGTTTATTTTATCAATTAGGTTATATTGAGCGTACTTATCTCGTTTAATTATTTTTCCAACTCGCAAATCTAAGTCCTCATCAAGCAACCTGCAATTTTCTATAAAATCTTTGTTATTTCCATCGCATCTTAAAAATATAATTTCGCTCATCTTTATTTTACCTCCAAAAAATTCTGATTTGTATCTTTAACAGAATACCACAATCACACCCTTATTTCTATCAAATTTTCATTAAATTTCTTCCTCCCTCTGCTTAGTCTTGCTTTGTTGTCTGTTATGCTGTCGGCTCTCATTCTGAAGCTCCCTCTCAAGGTTCTTCTTGTTATAGCCGATTACCTGTCTTGTCGTCTGCCTGTGATGTGTCAACGTCGTGCATATTGTTCTTTTCCGTTACCATGCTGATTAGCTCCACGCATAGGACGTAGGTAATGACA
>VSNR01000131.1 GCA_009774345.1 Lachnospiraceae bacterium
GATATAGAGATGGAAGTGAAATCGTTTGTTAATATTACTATAATAGCACACCCGCTGTACTGAAAACAAGTGTTAATTTTGATTTGATCCCTTGCGGTGGAATAAAGATGATGTTATACTGTTGATTGGGCAATACCATAACGGTAGGCGGTTGCCTTTGCTGGAATGTAATTCCAAGAACTCCCTGAAAGGAGGTCTGTATATGGGAAATACACAAAGGAGAAAGGCTGCTATGTTGACGATAGAAAGCTTGATTGCAATAGTCAGTCTGAGCGCAACAATGTTTGGGCTTGGCTATACAATCGGTTGCAATTCTAAACATAAAAAATAACCGCCTTGTGGTCTGGTAAACTTAGGCGATTATTTTTTATAATTTGTTCTTAAATAACTAGGCAGCCGTCTATCGGTATTGCCTTTTCATGTCTACTATAGCATACAATGTCATAAAAATCAAATGTTTTTTTTAAATATCATTAAGTTCTATTGAAGCTAAATGGGTGTAATGTTGCCTGTGACGTTTTGATTTAATCCCTTTCTATATTTTCCGGGAGAGATGCCGATGTTTTTGTGAAACTGTCTGCAAAAATGTTCTGTATTTTTGTATCCGCACTGTTCTGCAATCTCTGTAATGCTATGTTCTGTGTAAGCAAGCAGTTCTTTAGCCTTGCGCAGCCGGAAGTCGATAACATCATCCATACAGGAAACGCCAAACTGATGCTTGTACAACAATTGCAGATGCCCCATGCTCAGATGCAGGTGCTGCGCCATTTCGCGGACGCTCCACGGAAACTGCGGCGTGTTGGAGATCTGCCGCCGCAGCATCAGCAGTTCATGGTCGTGGGAGGAGGCGGCGTGATGCAGCACATCATCGCGCAGCTTCAGAAATAATATGCGCAGCAATTGAGAGATCGTCGGGTTGTCATTGGCGTCGGTCTCCACGGCGTCCTCTTCTGACCGGGCATAATGGCAGGTGCGGGAAGTGCCTGTCCGCAGCGAGGTTTCCCATGTGAGAAGCTGCATGAGATTATGACAATATTCTGGGTCGGAGATTGGGAAGGGGCAGGTCGTCAGGGGAAAATTTCTGACAAAAGTTTCATCCGACGAGAAACGGACCCAGTCGTCGCTGTAATAGTCTGTGCACGCGCTGTACCAGATGGGAGTGTGCGGCGGGTAGAGCATGGCGCAGTGTGCGGGGTATTCGTTAATCGCCGCATTGATGCAGAAGCAGGCAGGCGTGTGGGTGATCAGCAGCAGATAGCAGTCATAGCCCTCTGCAATATCAAAGACAAAATCCGCGGTGTGCTGTGCATCGTATCCGGTAAAATGAATATAGTTCATAAAATCTTTCCTTTCCTGTCGGTGGCTGCGAGCTTGAAAACTGCCCTCCGAAACCTGATATTGTAATGAGTATAGCAGATTTTTGACAAAGATACAATCGGAGGATATATCAAAAAGTTGTGAGTAAACATCATTGCCACGAAACAAAGCACAATCTATAATCAATTTATAAAAATGGATACATGAGACGAATATTTTGAAAAAACAGGAATGAGGAGAAACACAGGATGGAATTGGTTCAGAATAAAGAATTGACAGCTCAATACCGCAGGCGTGCCGAGGCGCTTGTCGCACAGATGACACTAGAGGAGAAAGTGATGCAGACAATGCACGCTTCACCGGCGGTCGAGCGGCTTGGCATCAAGGCGTACAACTGGTGGAATGAGGCGCTGCACGGTGTGGCGCGGGCAGGTACAGCGACCGTTTTCCCGCAGGCGGTTGGCATGGCAGCAGTGTTTGATGAGGAGCTGATGGAGCAGGTGGGCGATGCGGTCTCCACGGAGGCGCGGGCAAAATTTATCATGCAGCAGGAGGGATGCGATGAGGATATTTATAAAGGGCTGACATTCTGGGCGCCCAATGTCAATATTTTCAGGGACCCGCGCTGGGGAAGGGGACATGAGACGTTCGGTGAGGACCCCTATCTTACCAGCAGGCTTGGCGTGCGCTATATCATGGGATTGCAGGGGCATGACGCGGCATATCTCAAGACAGCGGCGTGCGCCAAGCATTTTGCGGTGCACAGCGGGCCCGAGGAGGTGCGCCACAGCTTTGATGCCCGCGTGAACGAGCAGGATTTGCGGGAGACGTATCTGCCGGCATTTCAGGCGTGTGTGCAGGAGGCGGGCGTGGAGACGGTGATGGGGGCGTACAACCGCACAAACGGGGAGCCCTGCTGCGGAAGCCCGCGTCTATTGACGGATATTTTAAGAAAAGAGTGGGGATTTGAGGGGCATGTCACCTCGGACTGCTGGGCGGTCAAAGATTTCCATGAGCATCACGGTGTGACCGCGACCCCTGTAGAATCGGTCTCCCTTGCCATGAACAGCGGGTGTGACTTAAACTGCGGTTCGTTATTTTTATATCTGGAACAGGCGGTAAAGGAGGGGCTGGTGGATGAGAAACGCTTGGATGAGGCGGTGGTAAATTTGTTTACATCGCGCATGAAACTGGGCGTTTTTGACGAGAAGGGCGAGAATCCTTACGATAAGATTCCTTATACGGTTGTGGATTCGCCAAGGATGCGCAGGCTCAATGAGCAGGTGGCAGAGCGCTGTGTTGTCCTGCTCAAGAATGACAACCAGATTCTGCCATTGCGAAAAGAAAAAATACATACGATCGGCGTGATCGGACCAAACGCTGACAACCGCAGGGCGTTAGTAGGAAATTATGAGGGAACGGCGTCGCGCTATGTGACTGTGCTTGAGGGGATTCAGGACTATGTCGGCGACGATGTGCGCGTGTTATATTCAGAGGGCTGCCATCTCTACAAGGACAGAACCAGCGGGCTTGCGCAGGCAAACGACCGCGCCTCTGAGGTGCGCGGTGTGTGCAGAGAGAGTGATGTCATTATCGCCGTGATGGGGCTGGATGCCTCCCTTGAGGGCGAGGAGGGCGACACCGGGAATGAATATGGAAGCGGAGACAAGCCGAATTTAAATCTGCCCGGCTTGCAGCACGAGATTTTGAAGATTGCAAAGGAGAGCGGAAAGCCAGTGATTCTGGTGCTTTTGACAGGAAGCGCAATGGCGGTGACATGGGAGGACGAGCATCTTGACGCGATTTTGCAGGGCTGGTATCCGGGCGCGCAGGGCGGCGCGGCAATTGCCAGAATTTTGTTCGGGGAGGCGAATCCAGAGGGAAAACTGCCAGTGACATTTTACCGCACGACAGAGGAGCTTCCACCGTTTGAGGACTATTCCATGAAAGGAAGAACCTACCGCTATATGAAACAGAAGGCATTGTATCCTTTCGGTTATGGACTGTCGTACACAACGTATTTTTATGAGAATGCAGCGCTCGTGTCCGACAAGATCTGCGGGGAGGAGGGCGTTGTCCTGCGGGCGGATGTCACAAACACCGGGGCGATGGATGGCACGGAGACCGTTCAGATCTATGTCGGTCTGGACAGAGAGGACGCGCCGAACCCGCAGCTGAAAAAAATTGTGAAGGTGCCGTTAAAGGCGGGAGAGACGAAGCACATCGAGGCAATGCTGCCAAAGGAGGCATTTATGCTCCATGACGAAAACGGAGCGCCGGTGCTGTATCCGGGAACGTATCATATTTATATGGGCGGTTCACAGCCGGATGCACGCAGTCTGGAGCTGACAAAGAGGGCAGTGTGCCATTTTGTGATACAGCACTAAGAAATCAATGAGAGGAACGCAGATGAATACTTTTACCATATATGAACAAAAGGCGCAGGAGAATAAGTCTGTACAGCTGCTGGCGGAGGAGGAGGCGTATGAGGGCATCAAGCGGATTGGCGCGCGCGTGGCGTGTGATATCGGGCTGGTGACAGGCGCTGTGCCCGCGCTTGTCACTGCACCGGACCAGTGTGAAAGTGACAGGGTTGTCATTTTCGCCACGCTTGGAAAAAGTGCGATTCTAAACGAACTTGAGGCGTCGGGCAGATGGAACAGTGCACCGATTCAGGGAAAGCGGGAGGTCTATCAGATACAGGTGGTGCATTCCCCTTTTCCAAAGATGCCGTCTGTGAAGGAGGCGTTGGTCATTGCAGGGAGCGACAAGCGGGGAACCATCTATGGCATGTTCCGCTTATCCGAGCTGTGCGGGGTGTCCCCGTTAGTTTACTGGGGAGATGTGTCTCCTGAAAAAAAGAATACCGTGCAGCTTTGTATCGGGGACGGAATCCTCTCGAAAGAGCCTTCTGTGAAGTACCGCGGTTTTTTTATCAATGATGAGTGGCCTGCTTTTGGAAACTGGTGCATGGAGACGTTTGGGGGCGTCAATGCCAGCGCATATGAGGAGATTTTTATATATTTATTGCGCCTCAAGGGCAATTATCTCTGGCCTGCCATGTGGGATTCCGTCTTCTCGGAAGACGGACCGGGGCTTGCAAGCGCCCAGCTTGCGGACATGTACGGCGTTATCATGGGGACATCGCACCATGAGCCATTGTGCCGCGCCGGGGAGGAATGGCAGCGGATTTACCAAAAATACGGCGAGGACAACACCTGGAGCTTTTTGACAAACAAAGAGGCGATCACTGCATTCTGGAAGGATGGCATTCTGCGCAACAAGCCGTATGAAAATGTGATCACGATCGGAATGCGGGGAGAGTGTGACTCGATGCTGCTGCCAGAGGATGCAGGGCTTGCGGACAACGTGCAGGTGATCAAGGACGCGATCATGACACAGCATGCGCTCCTGCGCGCGTATATGGACAAAGATCTGAAGGAGATTCCGAGAATGCTTGCCATCTATAAAGAGGTGGAGGACTATTACTATGGTGACGAGACCTGTGAGGGGCTGCGGGGCTGGAAAGAGCTTGATGACGTGATTTTGCTGTTGTGTGAAGACAATTTCGGCAATACCAGAGGACTGCCGGCAGAGGAGGACAGGGCGCATCCCGGCGGCTATGGTATGTACTACCACTTTGATTACCATGGGTCACCGATCAGTTATGAGTGGCAGAACACGTCGCGCCTGACAAAGACGTGGGAGCAGATGACGCAGGCATACGAGTACGGCGTGCGCGAACTTTGGATTGTCAATGTGGGGGACGTGAAGGGCGCCGAGTATCCGCTGTGCTATTTTATGGATTTGGCGTATGATTATGAGACCTACAGCCAGCCGAATCAGACGGAAGCCTATGCAAAGACATGGATTGAACAGCAGTTTGGCAGCCGCCTGAACCCAGAGGACAAAGAGGCATTATTTGTGCTGCTGGACGGCTTTACGAAATGGAACGCGGCAAGGCATCCCGAGGCGATGGCGCCAACAATCTATCATCCCTGTCACTTTCGGGAGGGAGAGCGCGTCTGGAATGCGGTGCACGCACTGATGGAGACTGCGCAGCAGCTCAGGGAGCGTATGCCGGAGGAATGCCAGACGGCGTATTGCAGTATGATCTATTATCCGGCGATGGCATCGTTTAATTTGATTCTGATGCACATTGAGGCTGGCTGGAATGCGTATTATGCTAAGCAGGGCAGCATGGCTGCCAATGCATATGCTGCCAGTGTCAGGCGCCGCGCGGCAAAAGACCAGCAGTATGTACGTGCATATCACGCGCTTGCTGGCGGTAAGTGGAAGCATATGATGGACTCTGCGCACACAGGTTTCCGAAGCTGGGATGCCAACAATTGGACATATCCGACAGTGCAGGAGGTAATACCGCTTCCTGTGGCAAAGATCATTGCCAGCTTCTGCGGCGGGGAAGCCTTTCATCTGGGGGAGCACTGGCAGGACAGCAGTTATCCTTGCAATGATGACTTCACCAGACCTGATACGAAGGAGGTGGTGATCGCGCTTGGCAGCCGCGGAGAGGTGGATTTTTCATATCGAATCGCGTGTGGCAGTCCCTGGGTATGTTTTGACAAAACCGCGGGCAGTGTCGAGAGTTGTAAGCAGGGGATGGACAGCATCATTGTCACTTGTGACAGAACGAAATTAAAAGGCAAAGATTGTGCTTTAATAGAAATCTTTGTCTTGTTTGACAATGGCGAAAAAACGGTTGGACGGCTGGAACTTGTGGCGGAGGAGCAGATCATAAATGCAGGTTATACGACGGGCGCATACATCGAAAAACAGGGTTATATCGCTATGAATGCAGACGGTTTTACAACGAAAAAGGATGTGGGCGGCGAGGGCTTTCAAGTGCTTGCGCACCTTGGCAGAATGGGCGCTGCCGTGAAGGCGTTTCCAGTGACAAAATCGTGGCGGGAGGCAAAAGAGGCGCCGTATCTTAGATATACGTTTGTGGCGCAGCAGTCAGTGGATTATGTCGTACAGTTTTATCTGTCAGCCAGAAATCCAGTAGAAAAGGGAGCGCGCATGTGCCTTGCCTTTTCTGTCAATGAAGCGCCGTCAAGCGTGCTGGATACCGTTTCCGATTCGTTTCATACGGACGGTGCGTGTGAGGAGTGGAGCCGCGGCGTGCTTGACAATATCCGCATCGTCGAGACGGTTGTCTCTGTGAAAAAAGGAGAAAACCAGCTGTATTTCTATGCGGCAGACCCCGGCATCGTGCTGGAACGGATTATTTTGCATCCTGCAAATACAGTGCTGCCACAGTCCTATCTGGGACCGGTTGAGAGCTGGCGGTTGACTGAGAAGGAACATGCAGTATAAATACATGATAACAAAGGAGAAGTGTAAGATGACAGGACCAAAAGCGCCAAAGGATCCCACGCGGAAAAGACAGGGATTTTACATCATGAGAAATAAGGAGATCTCTGGTTCAGTGCAGCCGGACGGCAGCGGCGTGCAGTTTATTTATCTGAACGACGGGCGCATGATCTCGAGTGCAAAGATTGTAGGAAATATCGCGGACGATGCGATGCTGGACCTGCTCTCGACGGCGGAGGGATTTCGGAAGCTGGTGCACAGCATCGGCGTCAGTGTGGAGATGGACAGTGCGGACAAAAAGACAGTGTTTGAACTGCAGATGTACGGAAAGTCCGACATGTACGGCTCGGGCACGACGCTTCGCATGGCGGTTGTGGCGGACGGCATGGAGTCTGTATTGAATCTGTCAGACTGTGTATGGTCGGACGACGATGACATTCCGGGCAGATTCGCTTTGTCTTCGACGAGCCGCAGCAGGACAGCAGCGCAGCGCAGGCGCTGGCAACGGTCAAATTCTATCTGAACGATGGGTTTTCGGCGCCGGAGGCAGAGGAGGAGGAGACGGTGGACTTTGCGTGTGCAGCGTATCAGGAAATGCTTCAGAAATCGCTTGTGCAGACCGGAAACAACGCGCGGTTAAAGACTGCGCTCGAGCGGGCAAAGCGGGGCGAAGAGATCACGATCGCCTTTATCGGCGGCTCAATCACACAGGGCGCAGGCGCCGTGCCCATCAACACGAAATGTTATGCGTGGCAGACTTTTGAAGGGTTCTGCCGCCTTGCGGGAAAGGGTGTGGACGAGAATATTCATTATATCAAGGCGGGCGTGGGCGGAACGCCCTCGGAGCTTGGCATGATCCGCTACGAGCGCGATGTGTGCAGAGACGGTGCGGTGGCGCCTGACATTGTGGTCGTGGAGTTTGCGGTGAACGACGAGGGGGATGAGACGAAAGGGGTCTGCTATGAATCGCTTGTCAGAAGGATTCTCGCCGCAGAGAACAGGCCCGCTGTCATCCTGCTGTTTTCGGTGTTTGCAAACGACTGGAATCTGCAGGAGCGGCTTTGCGTGGTGGGAGCGCAGTACTATCTGCCGATGGTCAGCACGCGCGACTGCGTGGTAGAGCAGTTTTATAAAAAGGCGAACGCGGGCAGGGTAGTGACCAAAAACCAGTTCTTTTACGACTGCTTCCATCCGACAAACATCGGGCATAAGATAATGGCGGACGGTCTGCTTCATATGATGCAGGTGGTGGACCAGAGTCCGATGGACGAGGATACATTGGAGGTATCCGCTGTTCCGGCGGTGATCGGCGACACCTTTGAGCGAGTCTGGCTCTATGACCGTAGCAGTCAAACGGATGCGGTAAGAATTGTATCTGTCGGGGATTTCTCGGAGACGGACGAGGAACTGCAGGGCGTGGAGATGGACAGAGACCTGACGCAGACCAAAATGTTTCCCTATAACTGGAAGCATGTAAAAGGGGCGGCGCCCTTTGTCATGGAAGTGAACGCTGTCAGCCTGGTGATGGTGAACAAAGATTCGGGCGCACCGGACACGGGCTGCGCGCAGGTGTTTGTGGACGGGGAAGAAGTGCTTCTCGTAGATCCAAGGCAAAACGGCTGGACACACTGCAATCCATTGATCTGTTTCCAGAACAGGGAGCGCAGGACGTGGCATGTCGAGGTCAGAATGCAGCCGGGCGATGAGGACAAGGAGTTTACAATCCTTGGATTTGGGGGTGTGAGCTGATGGGGGTGGACAAAGAGATCAACCCGCTTACCAGGCTGGATTATCCAGACCCGGATGTCATACGGGTTGGCGGAGTTTATTACATGGTGACAACGACCATGCATTTTATGCCGGGCGGTGAGATTCTGCGCTCGTATGACCTGGCAAACTGGGAGCATGCGTCTTTTGTGTATGACCGTCTGGACAGCACGCCCGCACAGCGGCTGGAGCATGGCGAAAATATCTATGGCAAGGGCATGTGGGCGGCTTCCCTGCGCTTTCACAGAGGTTTGTTTTATGTGTGTTTCGCGGCGAATGACACTGGAAAAACGTACCTGTACACTTCAAAATCCATCGCGGGACCATGGAAAAAACAGTATATCGAAGGCTTTTATCACGACGCCTCTCTTTTGTTTGATGAGGAGAAAGTATATATTGCCTACGGAAATAAAGAGATCTACATCACACAGCTCAACGAGGATTTGAGCGCGCCGCTTGCGGGCGGGCTGCATCGGCTGGCAGTCAGCGATGCGGGGAATCCCAGGCTTGGATATGAGGGGGCGCATTTTTATAAGATTCATGGAAAGTATTATCTGTTCCTGATTCACTCACTGCGAGACCGGTGGATGCGCACAGAAGCGTGTTTTGTGGCGGATGCTGTTGACGGTGTGTTTACTGGCGGGGATGTGCTGATCGACGACAGGGGATACTGCGGTCAGGGCGTGGCACAGGGAGGCATCGTGGACACGCCGGAAGGAGACTGGTATGCAGTGCTGTTTCAGGATCACGGCGCAGTCGGCAGAATCCCGGTGCTGGTGCCTGTCACCTGGGAGGCAGATTTTCCTGTCTTTGGGCAAAACGGGCGGATTCCGGCACAGAATTTTTCACAGGCGGGATTTCATCATACCATGCAGCCGCTGGTGCAGAGTGATGATTTTAAGAAAATGGCAGGATGCTCAGAAGAACAGGAGCGGGAACAGTACGGCTGTTATGGGTTCAAAAGTGTGTGGCAGTTTAATCACGAGCCAGATCTGCGGTTTGTGAAGGCGGACAGGGAGCAGGGCGTGCTCTGGCTTACGGCTGGAAAAGTGTGCCAAAATCTGCTGCAGGCGCGTAATATACTGACACAGCGAATGTGTTATCCGCGGTGCGCAGGAGCAGTGACCGTCGATGCTTCTGCATTAAAAGTGGGTGATTATGCGGGACTCTGTGCTTTGCAGGGATGTTACGGCATGATTGCCGTGGCGCGCAGAAGCGATGGATTTTATGTCGTGATGCGAAGCAGGGCGGCGGACAACGATTCCCCGCAGGCGATGCAGGAGGACGGCGCAGAGGGGACGGAATGGGAGGCAGTGCCCATACCGCAGGGAACTGTACATTTAAAAATCGAAGCGGAGTTTGCAGGGATGCAGGATGAAGCGCGGTTTTTTTATGACAGTGACGGTGATAGAGGGAATTGGAGACCTATTGGCATTACACACAAGCTGTATTTTAAGATGGACCACTTTACCGGCTGCCGGTTTGGGCTGTTTGTCTATGCCACAGAGGAGACTGGCGGCAGGGCGGGATTTTCAAGATTCCATTATCAATGTTTTTAAAAACAAGTTTTCAGGAGGTATTAGAATGAGTGAGACAGGAACACGCAGACAGGCGTATAATCCATACTTGCCCTCGTGGGAGTATATCCCGGACGGAGAGCCGTATGTATTTGGGGACAGAGTCTATGTCTACGGCTCGCATGACTTTTATAACGGATATGTATTCTGTATGGGAGATTATGTGTGCTGGTCAGCGCCGGTGGACAATCTGGCAGACTGGCGCTATGAGGGCGTCATCTATCCAAAGGATGCAGACCCGCTCAACAAGGACGGGAAAATGTGTCTCTATGCGCCGGACATCACGGTCGGGCCGGACGGCAGATATTATTTATATTATGTGCTGGACAAGGTGTGCGTCGTGTCGGTTGCAGTCTGCGATACGCCGGCAGGAACCTTTGAATTTTACGGCTATGTGCATTACAGTGACAACACCCGTCTCGGAGAGCGGGAGGGCGACGAGCCGCAGTTTGATCCGGGCGTGCTGACAAAAGGGGACCAGACCTATCTGTACACGGGCTTTTGCGGGCGCGGAGACCGCTCCAGAAGCGGTGCGATGGTGACGGTGCTTGGTCCCGACATGCTCACAGTCGTGCAGGCGCCAAAGATCATCGTGCCGGGCTGTGAGTACGGCCAAAATACAGGGTTTGAGGGGCATGAGTACTTTGAGGCAGCCTCTATTCGTATGGTGGGAGAGAAATATTATTTTGTCTACTCCTCCGTCGTGATGCATGAACTGTGCTACGCAGTCAGCGAGAAGCCGGATGCGGGATTTGTCTACGGCGGTGTCATCGTCAGCAACTGCGATCTGCATATCGACAGTTATAAGCCGGCGGACCGCCCGATGGCATACGGGGCAAACAATCATGGCAGCATTGTGGAGATTGCCGGCACATGGTATATATTTTATCACCGCCACACAAACGGCACGTGGTACAGCCGTCAGGGCTGCGCGGAAAAAATAGAACTGCTGCCAGACGGAACCATCGTACAGACAGAGATGACCTCCTGCGGATTAAATGGCGGACCGCTTGCGGGCAAAGGCGAGTACGGGGCATATCTTGCCTGCAACCTGTTCACCGACATTCCGTCAATGTATGTCGGTGATGACCGCTTCCCAAAGATTATGCAGGACGGGCGCGACGGCGACGAGAATCCGGGCTATATTGGAAATATGAAGGACTCAGCGACAGCAGGGTTTAAGTATTTTGACTGTAAAAATGTGACAGCGATTGCCATCAGGACGCGCGGCTATGCGGAGGGCTGCTTTGAAGTGCGGACCGCATGGGACGGGGAAGTACTCGCCCAAATTCCAGTCCACAGCACGAATGTCTGGGAGGAATACCGCGCACCGCTGGCGCTGGAGGATGGCGTACATGCGATTTATCTCACCTATCGGGGAAGCGGGAATGCGTCGCTGCTGTCGTTTGCATTCATCGTGAATGAGCACTGATCTATAAAACACGCTCTATACAGGAGAACAATGCAGTTTTAAGCAAAGTTCTTTTGTATAGAGCGGTCTTTTGTATTCGTCTTAAATGATCTAATTTTTTTAAGCTTCGATTTGTTCCTTAGACAATCCAGTAGCCTGAGCAATGATCTCTGTTGAAATCCCTATGGCAAGCAAATTCTTGGCAGTGCTTTCTCTGACAGCCTGTTCTCCTTGCAGCCGTCCGCGCTGTTCTGCTTCATAAATGCCTTGGTTGTAATCGTGAATGGCTTTCTCTCGCGCTTCGTATTCCAAACATTTCTGATCATCTTGGCTGATAAGCTGTAACTGGTTATAAGCACTTTTGATATAAGGGTCTTTTTCAGCGATCATGTAAAATTCCTCCGTTTCTTCGGCATTGATAAATTTAGCCCACAGCTCGACACGGCTGCAATTTTCCTGGAGCTGTGCGGGAAGCTTGTAAACGGCATTAAATGATATTATTTTTTCAATGCTTCGATTTCTGTGAAAGATAAATTGGTTGATTCTGCAATAATATTGATATCGACCCCCAATGAGAGCAATTTCCGCGCGGTGTCTCGAATGCGTTGCTCACCATATAGCTTGCCGCGCTGCTCTCCACGCTGCTCTCCACGCTTTTCTCCGCGGAGCTCTGCTTCGTACATGCTTTGGTTGTAATCGTGGATGGCTTTCTCTCGCGCCTCGTATTCAAGGCGTTTCTGCTCGTCCTGGCTGATGATCTGTAATTGGTCATAGGCACTTTTGATATAGGGGTCTTTTTCAGCGATCATATTAAATTCCTCCGTTTCTTCGGCGGTAGTGTCAAGTCCTACCTAATTTTTTTATTACTAAAACCTTTATTTATGGGAGTTTGCAAAAAAATGAGCATTGACCTCCCTTTTATGGTATAATGTTTATCTCCAAAAACATCCCAGAAAGGAG
>VSNR01000132.1 GCA_009774345.1 Lachnospiraceae bacterium
ATGCTGTCGTTTCTTTTTTTGTTAGCACTCATTATAGTGGAGTGCTAATATTTACATATACTAACTTACTACTTTCAGTTTTTATTGTCAACAATCTTTTTCATTTTATTTATTAATAAATTATAAAGAAAGGATTTCGCGATATAAAAAAGACATTTGGACACTGCTGCCTTCCAAATGTCTTCTATATTAATATTCTATATTTCTAATTCCCCGCACTCTCATACACCTGCGTTCCGCGGTGAAACAGCGCATACGCAATCCACCAGAACACAAAGGCGATACCGCACTCAATGCCCACCACGCCTGCTGAGGTGTCCGCTTTCAGGAAAAAGCTGGCGGGCAGATACGCCACAAACGCAAACGGTATCACCCATGTAATCAGAAAACGCACGCCTTTGGAGTAAATCTCTGTCGGATATTTTGCAAAGTTTGCCATGTCATAGGCAATCTGCAAAAACGGTCCGCTCACTTTCAGCCAGAATGCCAGCGACGCAAAAAATAGCTTAATCGATGTATAAATCACCGCCCCCGCAAAAATGGATACAAAAAACAGCGCAATGTGCAGTCCATCCACAATCACAATCCCCTTTGCGAGAGAGCGCACGACAAGGATGGTGCCAATCAGCAGCTCTCCGAGCGCGTCAGGCTGTAGCTTCTCCGCAATCACCTGAAAAAAGATATTCATCGGGCGCAGCATATAGCGGTCAAAATCCCCATTGATGACCAGACGGTATGCCACCAGCCAGATATTGTCCGTAAACAGATGGTCAATGCCCCGCGGAATCTGTGCAAAACCATAGATAAAAATTAACTGGTCAAGCGTCCATCCCTGCAAGTCTGGAATCTGCTGGAACACCAGATATAAAAAAGCGATCCCCATCACCTGCGTCAAGAAAAATCCGAAAAGTCCAATCAGGAAATCAACCCTCGACTGCATAATTGTCTTTAAAAACTGCGTCACCAAAACCCTGTACAGCCGCAGATATCGTTTTACTGTATTCATAATTATCCTCCAAGTACGACCAGCCGTTTTGTCACCTGCCGCCAGATCAGGCTCCCTGCCACATACAGGAGCACCACCCACGCCGCCTGCCGGAGCATCATAAACACCAGCGTTTCCCCTGTATATTTTCCCAGATAAATCATGACCGGCGTATAGACCATCGAGGAAAATGGCAGAAAATCAAACACCCGCTGCATCGCGGCTGGAAAAAAGCTGATCGGAATCAACTGCCCTGTTAAAAAACTTAAAAGTGCCTCCTTTGCCATCCTCATGCCAAATATATAGGTGGTGAAAAAGGCAAGCATCCCAAAACAGAAATCAAACAAAACAGAAATCAAAAAACTCATCAAACAGCTTGTCAGATACAGAAATATTCCCGCTATCGTGACCGGTGCAAGCCCCAATACCTTTATTTTATAAAATTCCAGCCCAATCCAGATAAAGACGGACGGAACCAGAAACCGGTACGCCATATTTCCTGAAGCCATCGCAATCAAACTCATGCGGTAGTCAATCGGCTTGATTAAATTCATCGCAACCGTCCCCTTCACCACATCATCGCTGACAATCGTTGAAACCGACGCTGTGACAATGGATGCCGTGACATAGACCATAAAGACATAGACCACCATTTCGCTCTGCGTCAGCCCGCCTATCACTGCCTCCTCTGAGCTTCCATAGATCGCCATCCACAGATAATAGCTGATGAAAGAACCAAACAGATGTACCAGTATAAACAAGTAGAATGCCCCTTTGTAAGCAAGCTGCCGCTTCAGCTCATTTGCCGCAAATGGCAGATAAATCCGCAAACGCTTTCTCATGCTTCCCCTCCCACGCCATGATGATAGATTTCCTTTACGATCTCAGCAAGCTCTGTCTCCTGAATCTGTACATCCTTGACCTCGACGGATGCCATAACCGCCGAGAGAATCTGCGGCACCTGTAGCCTGTGTTTGTCAAATGTCACGCAGAGTGTACTGTTCTCTAAATTGATGCCTGTGCAGCATTCCCGCTCCTGCACGCCCAAAGCCTCATGCAGCCGAAGCCCTCTCGCCCTCTCCGGCTGCTTTATTTCCATCGTAACGCTTCGTTTTGTTCCATAGGTGTCTTTTAAATCCCTCAGAGAGCCGTCATATATTTTCCTGCCCTCGTCAATGATTATAATCCGGCTGCACAGCTCCTCAATATCACCGATATCATGCGTTGTCAGAATGACAGTTGTCTGGTACTTGTCATTAATTTCCTTGATTGCCTTTCGGATATTGTCCTTCACAACCAGATCAAGACCAATGGTTGGCTCGTCCAGATACAGCACCTTGGGATTATGCAGGAGCGCTGCCCCCAAATCCGCACGCATCCTCTGTCCCAGCGAGAGCGTCCGCACAGGTCTGTCAAAAAAGTCCTGCAATTCCAACACCCTGTTCAAAAATTCCATCTGCTCCGCATACATTCCATCCGGCACATTATAGATTTCTTTTAAAATCGTGAAGGATTCACTCAGCGGCAAATCCCACCACAGTTGTGTCCTTTGACCAAAAACAACCCCTATATTTTGTGCATTTTCCTTGCGGTTGCGGCTTGGATTGATGCCTGCCACCGTGCAGGTTCCCTTCGTCGGCACCAAAATCCCTGTCATCATCTTGATCGTCGTGGATTTCCCTGCGCCGTTGCTTCCAATATAGCCGACAATCTCGCCAGTATCAATCGAAAATGATATATCGTCCACTGCCGTCTTTACAACCTTTTCTGTGGAAAACAGACCCTTTACTGCGCCGCGCAGCCCCGGATATTTCTTAGGTGCGACAAACTCCTTTGAAATATGGCTTACTTCTATCATCGGAATTCCCCCTCTTCAAACTTGTGTTCTCAATTCTATAGCATTCCTGTCAAAATGTCAAGTTTTTACAACCTACATTTATTTTTCCAATCTATATAGAGGAAAAACTTGTCATTCATAAACTCTGTCCTCTCCACATAGAATGTAGAAATGATTCAGAAGGAGACCCCTTTTCAAGAGTATGAAAGATTATATTGAAGAACGAGCGATCAATATTGCTGTCTATATTATCGACAATAACGCGACCGTGCGGCAGACTGCCAAAGCATTCGGCGTGAGCAAATCCACTGTACATAAAGACGTTACCTCCCGGCTCATGCAGGTCAATCCTACGCTTGCCAAACAGGCACGGTCTGTACTGGATGTAAACAAGTCTGAGCGCCATATCAGGGGAGGACTTGCCACCCGCGAAAAATATGCACATCAAAATAAAGCAGGGGAATGACTTTTCCCCTGCTCACCGCGCCGGACGCGGACAGCTTTCCCGGCATATTTTATTCCGCGTCCGCGTGCAGTCTCACACCACTCTGCGCACACATAAAATATCGCGGTAAAGCGCATTGCTGATCTTGATTCCTGTCTTGGCGGAACTTGCGTGGACAATCTTGCCGTTTCCTATATAAATTGCCACATGTCCCGGATAGCAGATAATATCTCCCGGCTCCGCCTCCGCATAGCTTACTTCCTTTCCAACGCTTCTCTGAGAAGTAGAATTTCGAGGAAGACTGTAGCCAAACGCCTTGTAGACAGACTGCGTAAAGCCGGAACAATCCGCCCCTTTTGTGAGACTCGTACCTCCCGCCACATAGGGATTGCCCACAAATCCACAGGCGTAATTTGCCACTTCTTTTCCTTTGGCGCTTCCGCTAGAGGATGCGACCGTGTCCTTTCCAGCCGTCACCTTGGAAGCATTCTCATTGGCAGGGGCGCTATCGCGGTCCTCATTATTATTGTTTTGGGCGGTATTGGCATTATTATTGTTATTGTTTTTCTTTGCCTCTTCCTCTTTGCGCCTGCGTTCTTCTTCCTCTTTACGCCTGCGCTCCTCTTCCTCTTTGCGCTTGCGCTCCTCCTCGGCCTTTCTGCGCTCTTCCTCCTCGATCTTTTTGATCTGTGCATTCCGCTGTTTAATCTGTGTCTTATAAATCTCCGCCTGCTGCTTTGCCTTGCTGATCTGCACGGCGTAGTCCGCGCTGATCGCCTCAAGCTCTGAGCGCGCCTCCTCGACGCTGGCACGCTCCTCCTCAAGCCCTTCCTGTACCGCTTCGAGCTCAGACTCCTCGATCTCCAGCGTTTCTTTTAAATCTTCGACATTCTGGCGGGCAATCTGATAATTGACAAACACCTTCTTGTCATACTCATGCATCTTCTCCACATAGTCTGCCTTGTTGAGCATATCCTGCATGGAGGAAGCGCTAAATATAATGTCCAAAACCGATGTTTCTCCGCTCTCGTACATCGCTTTCACCCGGATTTTCATCGCTTCATACTGCTTCCGCTCTACCTTTTGAGCTTCCTCAAGATCAATCTTTGCCTGTTCGATCTGCGCCTTTTTGGCCTCGATCTCCTCCTCAAGCAGGCTGATGCTTGCCATAATCTGTGCAATCTCATTGCTGAGCGTCTCGATCTCTGCATCAATGCCCTCCTGCTCGCCCTCAAGCTCATTGACCTGATCGTCAATATCTTCTAACCGGTCCTGATCCTTCTGATTCTGCTGTTTCAAGACATCCTTTTCTGTCGCCTGCACCTGACAGGGTCCCTTAAAAAACACTGCCGCACACAATCCAATTGCCAGCAGCCGCCTGTACCCTTTTTTCATGTGTATCTTCCCCTTTTTCTATTGCCTGAACTCATATCATCTGCGCAAAACACCTGAATGCTTGGCGGCTAGGATTCTGTTGATGCCTCCGTTGTTTCAGTCGTTTTCGTCTCCTGTACTGCTTCCTCCTCGACTGTAATCAGTTCCATCAGCCGTTCTACCACCTGCTCCTGAACAATTGACATGCGATAGGTAGCATATCCAACCTCACGAATCAGCTCTTCGCCTGATGTATATCCATACTCCGCAGCCTCTTGGTCAGCCTTTTCAGAAATCATGGTCTCAGAAATCTCAATCCCTTCAACCCTCGACACAGCTTCCATCACCAGATACTGCCTTACGGTATCTGTAAACATCTCATTCATTTGTGCATTGTACTGTTCCATCGTGACACCATATGCATTTGTCACAAACGTCTCAAGGTCCATATTGTACATTGCCTGCGCCAGAGACTCAAGATAATGGTTATAATTCTGTGCTTCCTCCTCAACCAGATAGTCTGGAACCGACTTGATTGTGCTTTCCTCCACAACCTTCTGCACGACTGCACTCTTCGCATTTGCCTTGTAAGTCTCCTCCGCATTCTTCTCCACCTCAGTCTTTCCTGCTTCCCAGACTTCCTCCTTTGTCTTGTAAGAAAGTCCCATTTCCGCCATCTCCTCCGGGGTCACAGTCTCATATGATGCAGAGCCCTCAATGCTGTTGACCGTAACGGTAAACACCACGTCCTGCCCTGCCATTTCCGCATTCGTATAATTCTCTGGAAACGTCAAATTCAAATCAACGGTCTCACCGGGCATCACGCCGACAAGTCCGTCCTCGAACCCCGGAATAAAAGATCCCGAACCGATCGCAAGCTTATAGCCTGATGCTGTACCGCCGTCAAATGCCACGCCATCCTTCTTGCCCTCGAAGTCAATATCGGCAACATCCCCCTCCTTAACTGCTCTGGAAGTAATCTTTCCTACCAAAAGCCTGCTGTTGATATAGCTCTCAATGCTCTCATCATCCACTGCCGGGCGGACAGCCGTCACCTTGAGATTTTTGTAATCCGCAAGTGTCACATACTCCTCAATGTTTAAATCCTGAAATCCCACATAGCCTTCTCTCTCGCTTACAGGCTCAGCCTCTGTCGTCTGCTCCTGTTCCTCTGTATCCGTCTGAGTATCTTCCGCTGTCTGGGTTGTGTGTGATGTCTCCTGTACATCCTCATCAGACTTCTTCTCCCCACAGGCACTCATACCAAAGATCAATATACCTGCCATACACATCAAAGCCATTTTCTTTTTCATAATTCAATATTCCTTCCTTCAAAAATAGATTCTGTTAGATTCTATCCACCCTCATGAACTATATGATAACATCATCACATCAAAAAGACAACGAAAAATGGCAATGAAATCAACAGAGTTTCTTGCACTTTCTGACATTTAATGTTAAAATCCTTATTATAATCATCATACAGAAAGGTAATGGTTTCAAATGGCAGTAAAAATTTTAATTGCAATTCTTGTCATTTTCGTGGTACTGTTGGTAGTCCTTTATTTTGTCGGCAAAAAGCTGCAAAAAAAACAGGCTGAGCAGGAGGCTCAGATCGAGGCTGCCAAGCAGACTGTCACAATGCTCATCATCGACAAAAAGAAGCTCAAGTTAAAGGATGCCGGGCTTCCTGCTGCGGTGCTTGAGCAGACGCCCAAGTACATGCGGCGCGCCAAATTCCCGATTGTCAAAGCCAAAGTGGGTCCCCAGATTTTATCTTTAATCTGTGACGCCTCCATCTTTGACATCATTCCTGTCAAGAAGGAAGTCAAGGCGACCGTCAGCGGAATCTATATCACCGATGTGAAAGGCATCCGCGGAAAACTCAACACTGCCCCTGCCAAGAAAAAGGGCAAATTCAAAAGCTGGGTCGAAAAGATGCAGGAAAAGGCTGGCGCCAAGCCGCTCAAATAAAAATACTGCCACAAGCAGTATTTTTTTATTCCTCTATTAAATATCAAACTTCAGTTTCAAACTGATATTCCCGTATCTCACAATTTCGAATACCAAACGCAGCATATTCTTCATTTCCCATATCATAAAAATAGGAATGCACCACTCTGGCAATGCCATTGTGCGCCACCAAAAGGTACGTTTTTTCTTCCGCCTGTACCCTGATCTCGTCCAACAGATTATAAATGCGCTGCGCCAGATGCAGCATCGTCTCTCCGCCCTCAAAATGATTGATAAAACACTTTTTGGCTTCTTGAAATTCCGCTCCGTTCCTCGGTGTGGCCTCATACCTGCCAAAATTTTGCTCTGTCAGACGAATTTCCTCCCGCGCCGGAATCCCTGTGATCTGTGAAACCTCCAATGCAGTGTCCCGCGCTCTGATAAGCGGTGAATACAAAATTTCGTCGATGCACAGCTCTTCCTCCAAAATCTTTTTTCCAAGTGCCCTTGCCTGTTCTCTGCCAAGGGATGTCAATGCGATATCTGTCGCGCCACAAATTTTATTCTCAACGTTCCATATGGTTTGACCATGTCTTGTAAAATATAGATGTGCCATTTCCTCCAAACCTTTCTTAACAGTTCCTGATACTCAGCGACCCTATTCATCAAATTAAGCGGTCGCCATACCCTCTACTCTCGAATGATATAACGACCGCTTTACTGCTCTTCAATATTCAATTTTTCCCTCTTTCCCGGACCCTCTCATCCGTATACCTTACCTATTGCATTTTCCTGAATCCTCTTTCGCTTGGATTCTTTTTCTTCTGCATATGCCTTTTACCGAGTTCTACTTTGAGTTCTCTCGATCTGGATCCTTGCGGTACCCTCTGGTTTTGAACTCTCCTTTCAACTCTTCTCGTTCTTCTTATCCTATCTTCTAACGTTCTCTCTTGAATACGCTTCTCTTTAGAATCCTTTTGGCTTACACCTCTTATCTGAAATACACTTCTTAATGTCCTATGCTTTGCTATAATAATAGCTACATTTTTTCGTTCTCATATCTATTAAGGGATTTCATATTTATTATTCTAAATCCGCGTTCCAAATTCAATTTTCCAATTCTTTTAGCAAAACCGCATCCGTTAGAATCTAGGTTTCTGCGATTGCCAAGGGACTCATCTCCTTTCCATCTATACACTTTATGTCGATTGTTACAGGTTTCCGAATGCTGCACTTGTTTTATCAAATGCTTTACAAAAGCTTTTTTGTATTTTTATCCTTTATCTTTGGTATCTCTACAATTCATCTTTTGTAATCCCGATTCGTCACCGTCTTTGGTACTTTCTCTGGCTAGTTCTCCTATGTAACTATCCTTTGTACCTTATTTTTATTCTCTTCCTTTGTGTAATTGTATAATAACACTTCTTTTCTGTGATTGCAAGTGTTTTTGCTAAATTTATCAAATATTGTCGAATTTGCTATATGCTGTCAGTTGTTTTGCACAATCATTTATCTCATTTCTGTCAGCCGTTCGCCATTTTTACTATTTTCAATCACATACAATACTTCACTTTTGACCAACGCGCTCTTTTTCTCATAATCTGCTTCTTTCTGTACTGCCACTGCCTCCTGAAATGTCATCAGATTCCTGAGCTGTACCGTATGGTTTTCCACAGGTATGTATGCCTTTTTCTTTCGGTCTGAGACAGACCGCAGCAAATAATACTGATAGGTGTCCTTTTTGTGATCTGCAAGTTTTACAATATCATCCACAACACACACGCCAATCGTCTCACTATATATAATATCTTTCTTTTGAAACAACATGATCCCTCCCAGAATCTTTATATGCGCAGCGAATCAAGATCGCGTATAATCTCCTTGTCTGTCCTGTCTAAAAACTGTGTCTTATATATCAGACGTCTATCCACCTTATTGACCGCTGCCGCCAGATATTCAAATCCCGCATCCATCCGCCTTCCAGACCGCTTGATGCCGATTCTGAGTTCTCTCACATTGCTGGTCAGACAATCCAGTCTGTTTTCCATCCGGTTCAGTTTGATCTCTATCTTGTCCTGACGCACTTCCATCTGGTCAAAACGTTCTTCAAGAGTGTCAAGACGCTCTTCCACTTTGTCAAGACGCTCTTCCACTCTGTCTAGTCGTTCTTCCACTTTGTCTAGTCGGATTTCTACTTTTTCAAGTCGTTCTTCCACTTTGTCCAGTCGGATTTCTACTTTTTCAAGTCGTTCTTCCACTTTGTCCAGTCGGATTTCTACTTTTTCAAGACGGTTGTCTATATTTGCAAGATGTTTCCCTATATTGCTAAGCCCCTCATCAATTGGATTAATTTTCAAATCCATCAGTTGCGCGATTGCCTGTAAGTCCTTTTCCTCCAACATGTATGTTCCTCCTTCTATCGCTCTCATCACTGTTCAATCCCACTTTAACAGAAAAAAATTTTTCTGTCCACTCGAAATGTAAAAAATAGCACAACAATTTTATTTTTATTATATTCATAAACAATCGGGCAGAGGAAGTATGCCGCTGTATGGGGCTGCGCAATCGAGTAGGGAAGAGTATCTTCCTCTACTCGCGCGCCGGGCACCCGTCAGCTTCTGCTGACAAATTTCATCTGGGTGCCCGTGTGCATAAAAATAACATCATACCCACCCGGAATGATGTTATTTTACCGCTCACTTTGAAACTGCATTCTTACATGTAATTCCTTTCCCGTCTGATACTACAAAGTTACTTCCCCTTCGCACCAGCCGACCGTCCATACAACCAGCCTGCCAGCAGAAATTTTGTTCCGCTTGCTCTGTATCACCAAACCATATTTTCTTTACTATCTTTATCGGCAGAAATTCTAAATCCCTTAACCTTTTTATAATATATGTCGTGAATCTGCTGCTGATGCAAACAGGAGGGGAACTCCCCTCCTGCATCAATCAAACTTTCTTGCGTTTTTCGACAAATACTGGGAAAGACTCGGTTCCCTTTAACTCTTTATAAGAAGTAATCTTTACATTCTTGTCTGTGATCGCATATTCTACCGTCGCTCCGGTCTCAATCACCGTATCCTGCATCAGCACGCAGTTTCTCACCTTCGCGCCCTTGCCGACTTTCACGCCTCTGAAAAGGATACAGTTCTCTACCTCGCCCTCGATCACACAGCCATCTGCTGCCATCACGTTCTTTGCGTGAGAGCCATCAGCATATCTTGTTGGATTGTCATCACGAATCTTGGTATAAACAGGATTTGGTGAGAACAGTGCATTGATATTCTCCTCCTTGAGCATCTTCATATTCTCTGCAAAGTATGAGTTGATATCCATGATGCGTGCAAAGTATCCGTCGTGCTGATAAGCCTTTACATTCAGCTTGTCAAGCTGCGGTGAGATAATATCACGCTCAAAATAAGTCAGTCCGTTGACATATGCCTCACGAATCTGGTCAATCAGAAGCTGGCGCTCAATGACATAGATGTTCATGGAAACATTGCGCTCGCCGCTCTCCTTATTGTTCACGATGATTTTCTGCACCCTGCCATCGCCGTCAATGTCAAGCGTATAGTACAGATCTTTTTTCGTCATATCAATGTCGCGGAGTGCCTTTGGTATTTCTTCCTTGGTATATGCAATCGTCACGTCTGCACCGCTGTCAATATGACTCTGAAGCAGTTTATTGAAGTTAAAGTTGACTGCAATGTTCGTATCTGCCATAATGACATATTTTTCCTTCTGGCGTTTCAGATAGTCGATGATACTTGCAATCGCCTCAACTCTGCCATTGTATATATTTACAGTTTTCTGCGCAAATGGCGGAATAATGTTCAGACCACCCTTTTTGCGTGTCAGGTCCCACTCTCTTCCTGAACCAAGATGGTCCATCAGAGAATGATAATTTCTCTTAACAATCAATGATATATTGTCGATACCACAGTTAACCATACTTGAAAGCATGAAATCTACCAGTCTGTAACGGCTTGCAAACGGAATAGATGCCATCAGTCGCTCAGTAACAAGCTCTGGTACTAATGAATCATAGCTGTTTGGGAACAAAATACCCATTGCTGAATCTGCGTTATAATTGATCATGCCTTGTCACCTCCCTTTACATCTGCTGACACCATCGCATCAGGCCCCACGACCGCGCCCTCGCCGATCGTCACATTAGACCCTACCGTCGCAACGCCCTTCTTGTCTCCATCCGGCATTTCTCCTACGACAGCATTCTTCTCGATCACGACATTCTCTGCGATAATACAATGCTTGATCTGAGCGCCTTCCTTGATCGTGCTGCCGCCCATGATCACTGCATCCTCAATCACAGCGCCCTTCTCTACCTTGACGCCCGCAAAGAGCACAGAGTGCTTCACTTTGCCGTCAATGCTGCATCCGTCGGTGATCATACAGTTCTCAAGTACTGCCTCCTCGCCGATACGGTGTCCTGTCATACCGCTGTTTCTGCTGTAGATGCGCCAGTCATCGTCAAACAGGTTGATGCCGCTGTTCTCCGGGTCAAGCACCTCCATATTAGCCTCCCAGAGAGAAGAAATCGTTCCGACATCCTTCCAATAGCCTGAAAAATGATATGCGTACATCTCTCTCTTATCACGCAGCAGGCTCGGGATGATGTTCTTGCCAAAATCATTCTCAGACTCAGGATCATTCTCATCCTCGATCAGATATTTCTTTAAGATATCCCAGTTGAAAATATAGATACCCATCGAAGCCAGATTGGATTTCGGCTCCTTTGGCTTCTCCTGAAATTCCGTAATCTTGTCGTTTTCATCTGAAACCATCAGACCGAAACGGCTTGCCTCCTCCCACGGCACCTCCATGACCGCCACGCTGAACTCCGCATTCTTTTCCTTATGGAATCTGAGAAAATCGCTGTAATCCTGCTTGCAGATCTGGTCGCCTGACAGAATAATGACATATTCTGGATCATAGCGCTCGATAAAGTTTATATTCTGGTAAATCGCGTTCGCTGTGCCCTTGTACCAGTCCGAACCCGTTGCTTTCTGATACGGCGGCAGTACATGAACGCCCCCATGCAGCCTGTCCAAATCCCATGGCTGACCATTTCCTATGTACTCATTCAGCACAAGCGGCTGATACTGGGTAAGGATACCTACTGTATCAATCCCTGAATTTACGCAGTTTGAAAGTGGAAAATCAATAATCCTGTATTTTCCGCCAAACGGAACTGCAGGTTTTGCCAGCTTCTGTGTCAATGTGTAAAGACGTGACCCCTGACCACCGGCAAGCAGCATTGCAATCATTTCTTTTGCCATAAAATACCTCCAATCCTATTTTGAGCATCGTCAATGTTCGATGAAAAATTTATAAAAATTGTCTGCTCAATTTACGTTTTCTAAACCAGATACAAACTGCCCTGAAACGCCCAATTTGTAATCTCGCTCTGAATAGTTACAATTATACTATAA
>VSNR01000133.1 GCA_009774345.1 Lachnospiraceae bacterium
TTGGATAACTACAGTTCCACAAATGGTCATAGACCGCCTGTGTTTGTGAGCAATAATCAATCACGTTATATATAGATTATTGGCAGCGGACATTCTTACAATGGTAGTTTTATATTTGATACCCGATCATTGGGGTGACTGGCAGGTGAAAAAGGTTCTGATGCTCCTGATGGCGATCGCAGGCATTGTCCTGATCATACTGATTTCAAAGAAAAGGGAAAAAGAAAACGACGTGCAGGTAATGGGGGTTGATTCGGTCAGCCATATGAACCCAGGGCAGTACCTTTCGAAGGCGGGGCCAGTCTGTGCTGGGTCAGATGGAAGGTATCATGTGACCTTTTCGCTGAAAGATGATACTCAGATGATTCTTTCTCTTTCGGGTAAACAGGCAGGTACACTGGCAGCCGGGATGCGCGGAACGCTGGTACATAACGGTTCTGTATTTTTGAGCTTTATTCCTGAGGAATCCCTCGCAAAAAACAGTTGAAATATATCGTTATCTATGATAAACTGTTCCTTGTGTATACGGATAACGAGGGCGTGTTTGAAAAATCAAAGATTGCAGTGTCCGGCGCACAGGCAGACTTTCAGGTCATGGATAAGGAGGTGTTGTAGATGGCAGTGTTAAGAATCATTCTTACGATTATTTTAATACTCGTTTCGATTGCATTTACAGTGATCGTGTTGATGCAGGAGGGCAAGTCAGCGGGACTTGGTGCGATCAGTGGTGCAGCCGAGACCTATTGGGGCAAGAACAAAGGGCGTTCTATGGAGGGCGCACTCGTCAAGTTTACGAAGATTTTGGGCGTTGTATTTATGTTGCTTGCAATTGTTTTAAATATAAATTTTTAGCATATGATATATTTAAGATAAACCCGCGAAACACTCTTTTTAGAAGGGTGTTTTTTCGTAATATGACACGCAAAAGGAGGGATTGGAATGTCTGATAAGAGAAAAAAAGTGATACTGGATTTGATGGATGCAGAATTTTATGTACCCATGAAAGAGAAAGAGCTTGCGGTCATGCTTCAGGTTTCAAAGGAGGACAGGGGCGAGCTGAACCGGATATTAAATGAATTGCTGGCGGAGGGAAAACTGTCTCTTACCAAGAAGGGGAAGTTTATCAAGGCAAAGCACTCAGACAAAGAGCTTACAGGGACTTTTATCAGTCATCCAAAAGGCTTTGGGTTTGTCGAGATTGAGGGCAGGGATGAGGATTTGTACATTCCTGAAAACTTTGTAAATGGTGCTTTTCATAAAGATACGGTCAAGGTGGCACTCTTGTCAACACAGAGCACAGGACAAAATGGCAGGCGTCAGGAGGCGCAGGTAATCGAGATTCTTGCAAGAGGCGTGAAGCAGATTGTGGGAATCTATGATAAGGCGAATAAGAACTTTGGTTTTGTCATCCCGGACAACACGAAGATTCACGAGGATGTTTTTGTGCCGGTGGAGCGTTCCAAAGGCGCAGTGTCTGGTCACAAGGTGGTCTGTGAGATTACGGATTATGGGAAAAATAACCGAAAGCCAGAGGGAAAGATTACAGAGATTCTGGGCCATGTCAATGACCCCGGCGTGGATATTATGTCGATTGTCAAGGGCTATGAGCTTCCGATTGAATTTTCTGAGAAAATAATGCATCAGGTAGAACGGGTGGCAAGTGAGGTGTCCGAGGCGGATATGGCAGGGCGGCGCGATCTGCGGGATGTGCAGATGGTGACGATTGACGGGGAGGATGCAAAAGACCTTGACGATGCGGTCAGTCTGACAAAGAACGGCGCGCAGTATCAGCTGGGGGTGCATATTGCGGATGTCACAAACTATGTGCAGGAAAATTCTGCCTTGGACTGGGAGGCGCGCGAGCGCGGGACAAGCGTCTATCTGGTGGACAGGGTGATTCCCATGCTGCCACATAAGCTGTCTAATGGGATTTGTTCTTTAAATGCCGGGGAGAATCGTCTGGCGCTGAGCTGCCTGATGACGATTGACGAGAAAGGCGAGGTCGTAAGCCACGAGATTGTAGAGTCCGTGATCAAGGTGGACAGGCGGATGTCCTACACGAGTGTTAAAAAGATATTAGAAGATCATGACGAGGAAGAGCGGCGCGAATATGAAGCGCTTGTGCCGATGTTTGAGCTGATGCGGGAGCTTGCAGGAATTTTGCGCGAGAAACGCAAAAAGAGAGGTTCTATTGATTTTGATTTTCCGGAGAGCAAGATTGTCCTCGACGCACAGGGGCATCCGATCGAGATTAAGCCCTATGAGCGCAATGTGGCGACAAAGATCATTGAGGATTTCATGCTGATCGCCAATGAGACGGTGGCAGAGCATTTTCACTGGATGGAGCTGCCGTTTGTGTACCGCACGCATGACAATCCTGATCCAGAAAAGATCGACAAGCTTGGCACGTTTATCCGCAATTTCGGTTATTCGATCAAGAGCAGGCAGGAAGATATACATCCCAAAGAACTTCAAAAACTGCTGGCAAAGATAGAGGATACACCGGAGGAAGCGCTGATCAGCAGGCTGACGCTGCGCAGCATGAAGCAGGCAAAATATACGATAGACTGCACTGGGCACTTTGGACTGGCTTGTCAATATTACTGTCATTTTACATCGCCGATCAGACGATATCCTGATCTACAGATTCACCGCATTATCAAAGAACAACTGCGGGGGCGTCTGAATGAGAAGCGCATCGATCACTACAATGAGATTCTGCCAGAGGTGGCAAAACATTCCTCAGAGATGGAACGGCGTGCGGATGAGGCGGAGCGCGAGACAGACAAACTCAAAAAAGTAGAATTTATGGAACGTCATATTGGTGAGATTTATGAGGGGGTTATTTCCTCGATCACGGCGTGGGGCGTGTATGTGGAGCTGCCAAATACCATAGAGGGCATGATTCATGTGTCCATGCTGCCGGGAGATTATTTCTATTATGATGAGGAGACGTATGAGATGGTGGGGCAGGCTACTGACATTCGGTACAAGCTGGGACAGACATTGAAAATCAGAGTGAATGCGACAGACAAAATCACAAGAACGATTGATTTTGTCATTCCTCAGGAGTGGGAATTAGAGGAAGTGCAGTGAAAGAAGGAAGCATTTATGGCAAAAAAGGAAACAATGAAACTGGTTGCCAACAATAAAAAGGCATATCATGATTATTTTATAGAAGAGAAATACGAGTGCGGCATCGCACTCCACGGTACGGAGGTCAAGTCTCTGCGCATGGGAAAGTGCAGTATCAAGGAGGCATTTATCCGTATCGAGAACGCGGAAGTGTTTGTGTATGGGATGCATATTTCTCCTTATGAGAAGGGAAATATTTTCAACAAAGATCCCTTGCGTGTCAAAAAGCTTTTGCTTCACAGGCAGGAGATTAATAAGCTGTTAGGCAAGATCAAGGAGAAGGGCTACACACTGGTGCCGCTTCAGGTCTATTTTTCAAATGGCAGGGCGAAGGTGGAAATCGGGCTTGCACGTGGTAAGAAGCTCTACGACAAACGGGAAGATATTGCCAAAAAAGATGCACGGCGCGAGACAGAACGCGAGTTTAAAGTGAAAAACTTATATTAAATCAAAAAGGGGAGTGCATTCAGTGCATCCCCTTTTGTGATATTTTTAATCTTCTCTGCTTCTTGCCGTGATAATCCAAGGCGCCGGGTCGGATTTAAAAGTATTGTTGCTGCGAAGCTTTGTCACAGATACCTGAATCGTCTCCACGTCGGCGAGCCCAAGGTCGTGTAATACATCTGGCAGGCTGGCAGCAGTCTTGAAATCCAGTGTATAGATCACAACATTGATGTTTGGGTTTAATTTTAACAGGCATTCAAGCTCCTGCTCGGTGCTGGCTGACGCAACAAGGAAAACAAGGGAGGGAACTGGACACTGGGACATTGTTTTTTCATCAACGTGGTCAATGATCTTGATATTGTGCAGGTCAAAGTGGGATACATTGTCCTCTAAGGTAGAGCGGTCAGCCTTGCTGTATTCAACGGCAATGACAGAGCCCTCGGCGGCAATCAGAGCAGCCTCGATGGCGATGCTCTCCCCTCCGATGACACAGATGTCATCCTGCGGGTCAACCATCATTTTGCTCAAAATAATAGAGCGGATTTCACTGCCGACATAGTTGATGGAGCCACGCTGCAATTTCTCATTACTCAATCCGATGCGCGTCGAGTTTCTGGCATTCGGGTTGAGGATGAGCATACCAGCCGACGCGTTGATGCCGCGGTTGATCATATCCTTGATCTGGTTATGCAGGATTTCGCCGCTGGGGTCAGAGCCTTCATTGTACCATACCTCGCACTCGCCCAGACCCGCATTCCACAGGCGGTAAAAGATGTCGTCGATGCCGGCATTGGTAAATACCAGTGTGGTTTTGTGCGCCTCGACAGTGGGGATGACATTCTTGTTTTTCTTCGTGATGTCAATGATCTTGACATGCTCCAAGTCGATTGGCGTATTCTGCGAGTAGTATTGCAGCCAGCTTAAAATGATTTCATTTGTAAAAATTTGTTTTTCCATGGCGGAGCCTCCTTGTATTATGATAGTTTATGCAGTTAGTTTTCGCACTTGTTCTTTTAGCAGGTTGACTTCGTTTTCAAGAAGAATGATTTTTTTCAGAAGCAGATCAACGGTATCTAGATTTAATTTCCAGGCATTGATTTCATGTGTCATTTGCTCGTGTTGATTGCGGTTTTCTTCTTTGAAAGTATTGATGCTGGACTGAACAGTATCTATTTTATTTATTGTCCGTTCCTGCATTCGGTCCATCTCCTTGATGAGCGCGTTGAATAATTCTTTGGTTTCCTTATCCATAAAAGACCTCCTTTTTCTATCACTATACCATATCGGACACAAAAAAACAGCAGGGTACAATAAAATTTATCCTAGTTTTTTTGTGCTAAATTTGTTACACTATAAAAAGTGTCAGTGTGTGTTAAAAAATGATAGATATTGAAATTACAAATAAAGAAAGGACAATCATACTATGGGAAAAATATTTAAATTTGGACAGGATGTAGATACAGACCAGATTATCGCGTCACAGTACATTATCTATCCTACAATTGATGAGATGAAGGTACATACATTTGAGTCTCTGGACACTGCGTTTGCATCGCAGGTGCAGCCGGGGGATTATGTCGTCGCGTCAGAGAATTTCGGGTGCGGCTCATCGAGAGAGCAGGCGCCAACGGTGTTAAAGGCATTGGGTGTCAAGGCGGTCGTGGCGAAATCATTTGCGCGCATCTTTTACAGGAATGCGATTAATATCGGGCTTCCGGTCATTGTCTGCAAGGAGCTGCATGACAATGTCAACGCAGGGGATGAGATGGAGCTTTCCATGCAGGAGGGCGTTGTGCGCGTGAATGGAAAGGAATATGAGTGCACGAAGCTGCCAGCATATATGCAGGGGATTCTTGATCAGGGCGGACTGATTGCATCACTCGACAGAGAATAAGGGAGGATTTAGAAAAATGGGAATGACAATTGCTGAAAAAATTATTGCGGCGGCTGCGGGTGTGCCGTTTGTCAAGCCGGGAGATATCCATACGGTGACGCTTGACCGGCTGATGAGTAATGACGGGACAACGCATCTTACGATAGATATGTACAACAAACTCAAGAATCCGCGCATCGCGGATGTCAGCAAGCTGGTGTGGATTATGGACCACAATGTACCATGCGACAGTGTCAAGACAGCGGCATCACATAAGAAGATGCGTGATTTTGCAAAGGAACATGGCATCAAATTCTATGAAGGCGCAGGTGTGTGCCATCAGGTGATGATGGAGAATCATGTCACGAGCGGAGAGCTGATCTTTGGCGCGGACAGCCATACCTGTGCGTATGGGGCAGTTGGTGCATTTGGAACGGGTGTGGGCTGTACAGATTATCTCTATGCGATGGTGACAGGCAAATCGTGGCTGCTGGTACCGGAAACATTGAAATTTCATCTGACAGGAAAATTGCAGGATGGTGTCTATGCGAGGGATTTCATCTTGTCTGTCATTGGCATGATCGGCGCAAACGGCGCAAACTATATGGCGATGGAGTTTGGCGGAGAAGGGCTGAAGACACTGAATATGAGCGACAGGATTTCGATCTGCAATCTCTGTGTGGAGGCAGGTGCAAAGA
Source organism: Lachnospiraceae bacterium (assembly GCA_009774345.1). GTDB lineage: Bacteria > Bacillota > Clostridia > Lachnospirales > Lachnospiraceae > COE1. Next base: position 6,151 of record VSNR01000133.1, read on the forward strand.
CAGCGCTGATGGAGGTCGATGAGACTGCGCTGGCGTATCTGAAAGAACATGGCAGGGAACCCAAGCACGTTTTCCAGAGTGATGAAGATGCTCATTTTGCGAAGGTGTGCAACATTGATCTGGGAACAATCAAGCCTATTGTGGCAAAACCGCACTTTGTGGACAGTGTAGTCGATGCGAAGGAGTGCGTGGGGACACATATTGATCAGGCATTTTTAGGTTCCTGCAACAATGGACGTATCGAGGACCTGAGGGTTGGCGCACAGCTGATCAAAGGCAAAAAGGTGCATCCGCTCGTCCGGTTTCTGGTGGTGCCGGCAAGTGCTGCTGTGTACAGACAGGCACTTGCTGAGGGGATTATCGACACCTTTATGGAGGCAGGCGCGATTGTCATGAATCCCAATTGCAGCGTGTGCTGGGGAAGCTGTCAGGGCGTGATCGGCGAGGGAGAAGTGCTCATAAGCACTGGAACCCGCAATTTTAAAGGACGCGCAGGACATAAGGATTCCTTTGTATATCTTGCCTCCGCCGCAACCGTGACAGCGTCGGCGATCAAAGGGGAGATTACAACAGCGGATTTGATAGCAGATTTGAAATCATAAGGAGTTGTAATATGATGAATGTGACAGGCGAATTACTATCTAAAATGTCAATGGAAGATCTCGATAAATTGTTTCAACAAATGAAACATCCTACACAGGAGCAAAAGGAATCTGCATGGAAAAAAATGGATACGGGCATTTATGATGGGCAGGGTAACATCATAGGTGACAGATGTTCCGAGGAGGATGCATATATTGAGTAAGAGGAGAAGAGTGGCAAGTGCAAAAGATACAAATACCTATAGGGATGTTCAGCAAAGGGTCTGTCATATATATTGATTTTCCTTATGAAGACAGCCAGAGTAAATCAAAAAAACGACCAGCTATTGTTGTGGATTTTAATGAAAAAAGTACGCGGGTAATTATTTTAAAAGTGACAACACAAGGGATTCGGACAGAATATGATTATCCGTTACTGAATGCAGAAATGGCAAATTTAAAGCAAGGTTCAGTAGTGAGATGTAATCATACACTCACTCTTGATAATAGTTTTAAGTGTGAAAAGCATGGTAGTTTATCCAGACAGGATGCCATGGCAGTTCAGCTATTATATACAAAAGCGGTCTATGACAATGCAGTAGTGCAGATATGATGAATAAAAATAAAGAGGAATAAGGAGTAGTAGAATTATGAATCAATTTACCGGAAAAATATGGGTTCTTGGTGATGATATTGACACAGATATCATCATTCCGACAGAATACCTTGCGTTAAAGACCATACAGGACATGGCGCCATATGCGTTTTCGCCGCTGCGTCCTGAGCTGGCAGGACAGATCAAAGAGGGAGATATCATCGTGGCAGGCAAAAATTTTGGCTGCGGCTCATCGAGGGAACAAGCCCCTGAGATTATCAAAGCACTTGGCGTCAAATGCGTGATCGCAAAATCCTTCGCGCGCATTTTCTTTAGAAATTCTATCAATAATGGATTGTTGTTAATAGAGAATGACAAGCTGCGGGATGTGGTAAATGAAGGGGACGAGATCACCGTTGTCATTAATGAATCTATAGTACATCAAGGGAAGCAGTACCCCATCACGTCGCTGCCTCAGAATCTGGTAGATATCATCAATGCGGGCGGGCTGGTAAAGGCGATGCAGAAGCTCAACCATGTTAATAATTGATTAGGAGGGGAAGCGATGGGTTTAACAATAATAGAGAAGATTGTGAGAAACAACACAGGCAAAGAGGTTCACCCCGGCGAGATTGTGACAGTGAATGTGGACCGCGTGATGATACATGATATTTTTATACCATTTGTGGCATCCAAGTTTGAGGAGATGGGATTTACCAAAATCTGGGACGCAGACAAGGCGGTGCTGATCTATGACCATCTGGTGCCCGCAAGTCAGGTGGACGATACCAGACATTTTCGGATTGGCAATGAATTTGTGGAGAAATATGGCATGAAAAATATCCATCGCGCGGATGGGATCTGCCACCAGTTGATGACGGAAGCAGGGTATGTCAAACCGGGCAATATCGTGTTTGGTACAGACAGCCATACGACGACTTATGGCTGTGTCGGTGCTTTCTCGTCGGGCATCGGATATACGGAGATGGCAAGCATCCTCGGTACAGGAACACTCTGGATTCGTGTCCCAGAAACAATCAGGGTAAATATCACCGGGAAGCTGCCCGAAAATGTCATGGCAAAAGATATTATACTGAAACTGATTGGCGATCTGGGTGCCGACGGCGCAACTTACAAGGCTTTGGAATTTGCCGGAGATACAGTTGAGCATATGACAGTGGCGTCAAGAATGTCTATGTCCAACATGGCAATTGAAGCAGGAGCAAAGTGTGCGCTGTTTACGCCAGATGAAAAGACCGCAGAGTATTGCGGGATTACACTCACAGATCAAGAGCGGGATTTGACTGGAGATGCAGATGCAGTGTACTGTAAAGTGATAAACTACAAGGCAGAGGATTTTGTGCCTGTGATGGCGTGTCCGTCCAATGTAGATCATGTGAAACCAGTCTCGGAGCTTGTGGGCAAAGAGATTGACCAAGTGTTTATTGGCTCCTGCACGAATGGGCGTTTAGAGGACCTGATGGCTGCGGCAGAAATCTTGAAGGGAAAGCATGTGGCACCTTTTGTAAAGCTGATTATCACACCGGCAAGCCGTAAAATATACAGAGAGGCGGCTGCAAATGGAACCATGGCAGTGCTTGCGGAGGCGGGCGCCATTATCACACATCCAAGCTGTGGTTTGTGCTGCGGCAGGACTGGCGGCATTTTGACGGATGGGGAGACGGTGATTGCCACGAACAACCGGAATTTCCTTGGCCGTATGGGAACTTCCAAAGTAAATATTTATCTGGCATCGCCAAAGTCGGCGGCTGCCTGTGCAGTGGCAGGGAAAATTATTGTGCCGTAAAAAGTGTGGACAATCTGTCCAATGACAAAATGACAAAAATAGGATATCCTTTTATTGATACATGTATTGATGAAAGGATATCCTTTTTATGTACAGCCCTATGCAGAGGAAGTATGCCACAGAAGCGGCGCATGGGATTGCACACTTATTTTTGGAACGAATGCAGCGCAATAATTGACATAGGAGGAGTTTATGAAGGCAATAAAAATCGGAACCAAGATTGAGATTTACAATGACACAGTAATGACTTTTAATGAACTGCCAGCGCGAACTTACATTGTCCGGTTTGAAAAAATGTCAGGTTTTTATCTGGATGAGTATGCAGAAGCGGAAATTAAGGAGGATAAAATTTATGGAGAACACATGAATAAGGTCAAGAAGGTATTGCGGACATACAGAGCATTTAACCGCAATCTGGGCGTGATTTTAAGCGGGTTTAAGGGGATAGGAAAGTCGCTGTTTGCGCGGATTTTAACGGTGGAAGCGGTAAAGAACGGCATTCCGGTTATTGTAGTGGACAAATATATTCCGGGAATCGCCTCGTACATCGAAACGATTGATCAGTGTGTCATGGTATTATTTGATGAGTTTGACAAGACATTTGGCGATGTCAAGGCAATCGAGGGAGAGGTGGAACCACAAGCCGCGCTGCTTGGTCTCTTTGACGGGATTTCGCAGGGAAAGAAGCTGTTTGTCATTACATGTAATGATGTCAGGAAACTCAATGATTTTATTGTTAACCGACCGGGACGGTTTCACTATCATTTTCGCTTCGAGTACCCGACTGCGGAGGAAATCAGGACATATTTACAGGATAAGTTAAAAAAATCGTTTTACGGTGAAATCGAGGCGATTATATCCTTTTCAAGAAAGGTTGACTTGAACTATGACTGTCTTAGGGCTATTGTGTATGAAATCAACAGCGGAGAGAGCTTTCACAGTGCGATTGAGGATTTGAATATCATAAATCTGTCAAAGGAGAGCTATCATCTCACCATTTATTTTAAAAATGGTTCACCGATGCGTATCGAGAATAAGCATATTGACTTTTTTGTGGAGGAAGAAATTGTTGCGTGCTTTTCGGACGATGGTTTTAATGAAATTCTGACAGTTGGTTTCTGGATCAAAGACAGCACATATGATGTAAAGGAGGACTGTGCGGTTATTGCGGCGGAACGGTTGAAGATTACCTATGATGAAGAGTATGATGAGGAGCGCGTGATCAGGATTAAAAGTCTGATTGCAGACCGTCTGGAAATCAGAAAGGTGCGGGAGAGGAGCCTGCACTATGCCGTGTAGGCTGGGTTCTCTCGGTGTAGTTCTGTTTAGTTTAGTTCCGTTCAGATCAGATGGTCATGCTCAAGAATATATTGGAGCAGTCCGCGGCAGCCTTCCATGACATCCTTGTAAGTGGCATCGAAGTCTCCAGTATACCAAGGGTCTGCGACATCTCTGCCAGAACCGGCGAAGGTTAGCAGTTTATAGATTTTGCTCTCGCTGTCACCGCCTGCAATGCGGGTCATATTGCGGATATTGGCGGTATCCATACCGATCAGATAGTCGTATGCTGCATAATCCTGCGCCGTCATCTGTACAGCACGGTGCGGGATCAGCGGTATGTTGACTTCCCTTAGCTTGTTCACTGTGCCGTAGTGAGGAGGATTGCCAATCTCCTCGCGGCTGGTGGCAGCAGAGTTGATGTAGAAGGCATGTTCTAGTTTTTTTAATTTTATGAGGTGCGTCATGACGCTCTCGGCCATTGTGCTGCGGCAGATGTTGCCGTGGCAAATAAAGAGTATTTTTATCATCTTGAATATATCCTTTCATAAGTCTTTAAACCTTGATATACGTGCAAGTTCTTGATATCCATGCCCACACTTGACATATTGGTACAAAATGTGTGACGGAACACATAGGGCGTAATATGGGGAAGCGGTATATCCGCGCTCTAATAGGGCAATCACGGTAGTCTTTCCGGCGGCATAGTCAATTCCGACATCAAGCTGTTTCTGGATTGTCTTTTCTTTGGCTCCCCCCTGTCCGCAGGATTCTTCCTTTATTGTCTTTTCGCTTCTCGGACATTGTCATTCTCCTTTCCGTGATGGAAAGAGCCTTGATATGACACATCCATTATATCATATCAAGACGGATTTTTACATCACAAAATTTAGGGATGACTGCGCTTAGGCTGTCGCCCCTTTGATTATTGATTACAAAAAAGAACCGATAACCGCATTTTAATGCGTGTCTTGCTTCCGCAAACAGGGCATAATAACCATTTGAATTGCTCGTTCCCGTCATGATTCATGGTTCTTATGCTTGCTTTCTTTTCGCAGTACAACGCTGCTGATAACGCTGATGCCGCCCAACAACGCACAAGATTTTGACGGGAAAAGGATTCCTGCCGCCACCAGACCAGCACCGACAACTAAGTTACAAGCCGCAGCCGTTTTTAACGCTTTCTTTTTCGGGTTGGGAAGCTTTACAGAAATCCCCAATCTACTATTCAACTTTTCGCAAGCCTGATTTACTTCTTTAATCATTTTGTCCTCCTTAAAATAATAACTGTATGCCGTGATTTACAATAAGCAACACGCCAACGCCTATGACAATCCATAGGGCTGTGGCTTTCTTTTCTTTCCCTTTTCTCTTGTTCAGAAACAGGAAAAGCAATCCCACACCCACAAGGCAGATACCGACAATCAATGATACGATTGAAATAGTCTGCATGATTTCCGCACTTGGAACAGGTACAAAATCGGGAATTGGAAAATTCTGAATTGTCAAATTCATATTATCGCCCCCTTTCTTTTAATTGCTCAAATCTGATAAAATCATTTTTCTCATTGCGACTACTGAAAAAATGATTCC
>VSNR01000134.1 GCA_009774345.1 Lachnospiraceae bacterium
CGCCAACCTGCTGTTTCAGCTCCCGGAAGGTGCATTCGATCCGGAACCGGTAACTGTAAAGCCGGATGACCGACAGTGGATCCAGTGCCAGGCTGGTGCTTGCCAGAATACTTTGGATGCCATCCATTTCCACCAGTACAAAACGCAGTTCCTGATAAAGCTTCTGCCCCCACAGCAGGTCTATGCAGTAGTAACGGATGGATGCCTTCTTTCCATAAAGCTCGATCTCTGCATCCTGGAACTGTTCCTTATGGGAGGCGAATAATTCTTTCAGGCGGACAGCGGCGCCCTTTTTGGGCGGTCGTCCCCTTCCGGGTTTCCGGGAACCAGGCTTTTCATATGCAGTACAGGATTTCTTTGCCTTGGTGATGATCTCCATGCGTGCTGCCCCACTGCTGTTAAGTGTTTTCAGCTTTTCAAGGGCCGGAACAGTAAGGAAATACCTGTCCAGCAGGAGCAGGCAGTCCCCAAAAACCAGGGCAGCCTGGTATGCATCTTCCACCATCTGGACCACATGGGAAGCGCCTGAAACAGCCGCGCCTTTCCATTCCCTGGCAGCCTGGAGGCCGTCATGGAGGCGGATACTTAAAGGGATGCATGCCCAGTCGCGGACATTTCCGGCCAGAATGCCAAGCCCGCCGAACATATGCCCGTGGATGTACTCAGGCTTTGAGGAATTTTCAGATTCCTGAAACAGTTTTTTGACTCCCGGCATCCGTCGTCCTTCTTTTGACTGCTTTACCCCATCGCCTACAAGGACATGGAAGCAGCCTTCCCTGTAAAGGGGTGCATGATCCATGACGGCTGAAAACCAGCATCTGCGTATATCTTCCAGCAACCAGGAGGATGCCCTGAAAAAATGTAGCATGGAATCATAAGAACCCGGGCTGAGGGCAAGGTCACGGATAACAGAAGTAAGTCCAAGTTTATCGGAACGGAGCATAAGACCGACCGTAATGGTAACAAACCAGCGGAAAGCAGCTTTCCGGGAGAAACAGGATTCAAAGCGGCATAAAACAATTTCAATAAAATTCATCATAATCGTATGGTAAACCTCTGGAAAGTATGGTAAACTTACACATGAAATAACTCTTTCCGTGGTGTTTGTATCTTTCTTAAGTGTGGTAACTTAAAGATACCATAAATCCATATGGAAGAGTTATTTTTTTGATAGAACTTTCAACTCTCAAGAATAGGAGGGTGTATGAAAATATTGAAAAAATATTTGACCGCTTCCCATGACAGCAAGTAGACATCTGAAGCGCTTTTGAACCTGCTGGACAATGCGGTGAAGTACAGGAACAGCAGTAACATTTCACCCCGATTTTCAATGAAATTTTTTGGCTGCTGTACCATTTCGCGGACATTTGGGTTTTACAATATCCTTATCAACAGGCAGAAAGCCTTGAAAGGAGTTTTGAGTATGAGCGTTTTACAGACGATTGACCTGAAAAAGTATTACGGCACAGAGCCGGACATCACCCGCGCCTTTGACTGCGTGAACTTCTCCGTGGACGAGGGCGAAGAACAGGCAAAGAAGAACGACGAACAGCTTACCATTGAGGACGGCAGGATTGTGGAGTAAGGAGGTGGCAGGCTATGACATGGCCTTTTGAGAATGATACCAGCGCCATTACAAAGAAGGTGGCAAAGAAAAGTTTGCAAAGCGAGAAGCGCCGGAATCTGATGGTGGTGATCGCCGTTGCGCTGGCGGCGTTTCTGATCTGCTTTACGGGAATCAGGAAATTTTGTCTATTGATGGTGTAACCGAGGTGATTGCAAAAAGGCAAAGCCTTCATGTAGATTATCGTGCCAGCGGAATTGAGGGCGGTGGTATGTGTGATATACTGACTGAACAAAATTATTCTGCGGTTGAAGCTGCATTGACAGAGGGAACTATGCCACCGGATGCGCGCAGCATCATAATTGATTCGCATCAACCCTTCCTGTTACGATATCCGGAGTGTTTGACAACGGCAGCATACCAACCGATGGACATGGAGTACTTCACCTTGACACGCCACTTGAATTTGCACCGGAAGCATTATACCGCTCTGGTATTGTTCGGAATGGAGCTGATCTTGTCTGTATGGACAATCCGCAGACAGAAAAAGCAATCCCTGATTGAACAAATGCGGGCAATGGAATAAGAAAAACAAACACCACTGCGAATGAATATGCCAGGTTTTTGCTATCCATTGACAAAATATTTTGAAATGTCCGAACTTTGTAACAATTCAGCCTGTTTTTCTGTCGAAATCAAAGGCACCTCGGACATTTGTGCAACACTTGCAGTTTAGGAACTGTTTGAAAAAGCCAATGCTTCAATTGGGCGTTTCTCTCTGGCAGTATGCGAAAACTTATGTTATGATAGGGGTAAGTTAACCAATAAAGCTGTAACAAATCTTTATAGGAAGGAATCCTTTTGTTATGACTCAATGGAATTCGGAACATTCTTTGAAGTTCAAAGACCAAAGGACACAACATGCACAGGCTGTTTGATTTGTGGGCAGTGCAGTGGGCGACAGCGGGGATGAGAATGAAGAGGGCAAAAATATGGCAGAACAAAAAGTGACAATTAAAGATGTCGCAAGAGAGGCAGGGGTGTCGATTTCCACGGTTTCCAATGCATTGAATGGTGTGGATGTTCTCCGCCCGGATACCAGGAGGCATATTCTCGAGGTGGCGGAGCGCATGAACTATGTGCCCAATCTCAATGGCAGGAATCTGAAATCTCAATTCACAAAGGTGATCGGACTCTTTCTTACTTCAATAAAAGGAACATATTATAATGTTCTGGTAGACTCCGTCTATCAGGAGTGCAGGAAATATGGGTATGAGCTCAATATTTTTGTCAGCGAGCGGGCAGAGAATATGATGTCCAATATTCTTGGAAAACGGGTTGACGGAGCGATTATTCTGAATAAATTTATTAAAGAGAAAGAAACACTTCTGTTTCAGAAAACTCAGATACCGGTTGTTTTTATAGACAGGAAACAGCAGGGGGAGAAGATTACCAGCGTTGTCTTTGATTCGTATCATGAGGGCGAGATGGTGGCAGAATATTTGCTGGAATTAGGTCATCATACGTTTGCGTATGTGAACGGGGCATACGATAATTATGATAATATAAAACGGCTGGAGGGATTTCGTGCGGGGCTGGACAGGGCAGGAATGCTTTTACCGGAAGATTGTATCATAAATGGTGCGTTCGAAAAAGAGACGGCCTATCGTTCCATGAAACAGTTTATAAAACAATTTGCGCAATTAAAAAAAGAACTGCCGGAGGCTGTCTTTGCTGCAAATGATCTGAGTGCGATCGGTGCGGTTGAGGCGCTTATGGACAGCAAGATTCGTGTGCCGGAGCAGGTGAGTGTTGCAGGGTGTGACGACATCGAGATCGCGCGGCTGGTGAGGCCATCGATCACTACAGTACGGACTTCCTTTGAAAAACAGGGGATGCTGGCAGTAAAATACCTCATGGGGATGATTACAGGCGAAAAGAAAGGTTGTATTGATGTTCTGCAGGGAAAAATAATACCAAGAGATTCAACGTGTGTGAGAAGAAAGCCGATGGCTGGCGGGAATCTTTCAGAAACTGTACAAGAGTGATAAAAAGTTTCGGATTTTTTGAGGAGACTGTACAATTTTTCAATTGCTGATTGTAAAAATGTTTTTATTGTGTTATGCTTATTCAAAAATAAAAACGTTTTTATTTTTGCTACAGTTCCATAATATCATGTCCAGAAACTGTTCAGGTTCTCATTCAAAATGAAAAGTGAGGTTAGGAAAATATGAGAAATCAGGAAATGAAAACAAGTCTTCGAAACGATCAGATATCATCGCTATGCAGAAGAGCAGCTGCGCAGGGCGCAGTTCTGCTGAAAAATGAAGACGCAGTGCTTCCGCTTTCTTCAAATGACAGAGCAGCGGTATTTGGGAGATGTCAGAAGGAGTACTACAGAAGCGGGACCGGATCAGGCGGTGCAGTGAATGTACGGTACACAACGAATCTGCTGGATGGGCTTAGGGATGCCGGCGTCCGGGTAAATGAAGAACTGGCAGCCTGCTATGAAAAGTGGATCGCGGCACATCCGTTTGACAACGGCGGGGGCGGATGGGCATGCGAGCCGTGATGCCAGCAGGAGATGCCGTTGCCGCAGGAGCTTGCCGCAAAAGCCGCTGCCGTATCTGACAAGGCAGTTGTGGTGATCGGAAGAACTGCGGGTGAGGACAAGGACAATGCTGCCGAGGAGGGCAGCTATTACCTGACAAGGACAGAGACAGAAATGCTGGGCTGTGTGTGCAGTCATTTTAAAGACGTGATCGTGGTGCTGAATGTGGCGAATATCATCGATATGGGCTTTGTGCAGGACAGTCCGCAGATCAAGGCAGTGGTCTACGCATGGCAGGGCGGCATAGAGGGTGGAAACGGCATCGCGGATGTGCTCACTGGAAAAGAGGTATTTCAGGGAAAATTGACAGATACGATCGCGCGCAGGATCACAGATTATCCCGCTGATAAAAACCATGGCGGAAAGACAAAAAATGTATATCAGGAAGACATTTATGTCGGGTATCGGTATTTTGAATCCTTCGACAAGGAAGCTGTGCTCTATCCTTTTGGTTACGGACTTTCCTACACGGAGTTTTCGATATCTGACAGTGCTGTCAGGGTGAATGGCAGCGGTGCTGATATGACGTTCGTTTTCTGCTGCAAAGTGAAAAATACAGGGACACGGTACAGCGGGCGTGAGACTGTGCAGCTGTATATGGAGGGACCGCAGGGCAGTATGGGAAGACCGGCACGGGAACTGATCGGTTTTGCAAAGACGGGAAAGCTTGGCTGCCTTGAGGCGGAAGAGATCCAGATTGAGATTCCTGCTTACAGGCTTGCTGCTTTCGATGACAGCGGTGTCAGCGGCTATCGGAATGCCTATGTGCTGGAGGCAGGTGTGTACCGCTTTTATGCAGGGAAAAATGTGCGGGATACGGAGAAAGTGCCGGTAAACGGAACCGATACCTGGCAGCTTGCGGAGACACTCCTGATTGTGCAGTGCGAAGAGGCAATGGCACCGACAGAGGAATTTGAGCGGATGCGCGCGTATGTAAGTGATGACGGCTCGCTGGCGGTAACATACGAACAGGTTCCGACACGCACGATCAATATCAAAGACAGGATCCTTTCCAGACTGCCGAGGCAGATTCCGTATACGGGCAGCAGGGGACTGTCATTAAAAGATGTGGCGGCAGGCAAATGCACGATGGAAATGTTTATTGCCCAGCTTTCCGCGGAAGATCTGGCTGCGATCGTGAGGGGGGAGGGCATGTGCAGTCTGAAAGTGACACCGGGGACAGCGGCGGCATTTGGCGGTGTTTCTGACAGTCTGCTTGGCTTTGGCATACCGGTAGGATGCTGTGCGGATGGACCTTCGGGAATCCGCATGGACAACGGCTCTTATGCCACGCAGGTTCCGATCGGCACGCTGCTTGCGTGCACGTGGGACGAGAATCTCCTGGAGGAATTGTTTGCATGTGTAGGAGACGAGTTGGTTCAGAATCAGGTTGACACGTTACTCGGACCTGGCATCAATATTCACAGGCACCCGCTCAACGGAAGAAACTTTGAGTACTTTTCGGAGGATCCCCTTGTGTCAGGTAAGATGGCTGCAGCCGTAGTGCGTGGGATTGGGAAAAAGGGGGTGCACGCCACGATCAAGCATTTTGCCTGCAATTCCCAGGAGACAGGGCGTCATGTCGTCAATGCGGTTGTCTCCCAGAGGGCGCTGCGGGAGATTTACCTGAAAGCGTTCGAGACTGCAGTGCGGGAGGGCAATGCACAGTCTGTGATGACATCCTACAATCCTGTCAACGGTTACTGGACAGCATCTGCATATGATTTAAATACAACGATACTGAGAAACGAATGGCGCTATGATGGCATTGTCATGACGGACTGGTGGGCTGGAATAAATGACGTTGTAGAGGGCGGTGAAAGTTCCCGGCAGCGCACGGCGGACATGGTCAGGGCACAGAATGACATTTATATGGTGGTCAATAATAACGGCGCGGAGATTAATTCTTGCGGCGATAATACGCTGGAGGCGCTCAATTCAGGGAGGCTTACAGTCGGAGAACTGCAGCGAAGTGCCATGAATATCTGCAGATTCCTGATCAGGACGCCTGCATTTGCGAGAGAAGGAAATGGCGTTGTCGAAATTCCGCTGATAAAAGCACTTGCCCCAGATGTACAGGTTGAGAATGCTTTAAATGATAACAGCAGAATTGTGTGGAATACTGCTGTGGAAACAGAGAAGCATTTTGCAGTAAAGGATGCAGGAGCGTATGATGTGATCGTGCGACTGATGTCTGAACAGACTGAACAGGCACAGTGTGTCTGCAAAGCGGTTCTGAATGGCGAGGAACTCGCGACATTTCAGACCAATGGCACAAGGGGGAGATGGATTCAGCAGAAACTCTTACGTGTGTGTCTGGAAACCGGGTACTATCAGATAGCGCTGCAGTTTCCAAAGCCAGGTATGGAGATCGATTACATGGAGTTTCGGGCGTGTGGCACCGGCGTCTGTGATGGATGACAGGGTAAATACCATGTTTTCCAATACCCGGGATGGAGTATGTTTCTTATCAGCAGGTACGTACAAGGTATGCCATGAACTGACAAAATCGTTGAGTAAATGATGAAAAACAACCCTCTCGCCGACACGGTTGAGAGGGTTGCGTGCGTCTATAGACATTTTCGCGAATGGGCTGAACCAATACACGACCTCATCATCTATGCCGCACCGCGGACGGTGTCTGACCGTACTGCTTTTTAAATTCCTGATTAATTAAGACAATGAGTACAATCGCATTAAAAGTAAAGAATTATGCAGTGAACTGCAGAAAGCACAGCATATTCACGGAAATCGTTAAAATGTACAGGGAATACCAGGCGGAGATTATGTGCGGTATTCTTTCACAGAGTGGGAATGCGGCGGAAGCAGCGAAAATGTACCTGATGATGAAGAAGTAAGCAGAATGGCAAAAGATAATAAGAAATCAGGCAAAAAGAACTGGCAGATCGTGATATACAGACAGTACGGCTTGCCGAAAAACGAGGAACTGGCTTCTGGGTTGAATAGAAGTCAGTTCCTTTTTGAAATTTATAAGGAATTTATGTTATCCGGCATTTGTTGAAGATCCTTTTGCCATCCACGGCTGCGGTGATTGAGGCGTACAGTTATCCGGGAAATCCGCTGTTTATCCCTGACCATTAAGAGCCGTGACAATGCCAGGACGCCGGCGCAGTGGGACGATTCGCCGCAGGCGGGGGTTACCACAGGAATGCCCTGGATCGCAGTCAACCTCAACTATGTGGAGATCAATGCGAAGGGGATGACGATCAAGCCCTACGAGGCTTTTGTGCTGCGCCGTAAAATTTCATAAACGAGAAAAAGCTGTTGTTTTCATGAAGCTGCAGAGTATGAAAGCAGCAGTTTTTTTCGCTGCATGCGCTCGATTCAAACGCTATTGGCGGGAAAGTGATATGGTTTTTTGAGGTGTCCCCTTTGCTGACAGCAATTTTTATAAATGATTGCGCAATTTTTATGATTGATGAAATCATCAGACATGGTATATTTGATGTTAGGAATTGCAGATACGAAGTTGCAGGGATCTGTGTCAGTTCTGTTTCTGCAGGTCTGGAAGGCAAATATTGGAGGGAAGCAGATGAATCGAAGGAAGAAAAAACTGGAAGCATGGAAATTTGCGGTCGGGGAGACGCAGGACTGTCTGGCGGCAGCAAAAACGGTGACGGTTCCGCACACATGGAATGTGGAGGAGGGGTTATATGAGTACGCGGGGAGCGGCTGGTACGCTTATCAGCTGACAATCCCCACGGTCTCCGAGGGAAACAGGTACTGGCTGGAGTTTGGCGCGGTGTATCATGACGCGTGGGTGTATGTGAATGGCATTCTGGCGGGAGAACATCTGCACTCGGGATATACGACATTTACGATCGAGATCACGGATCATATAAAGGCTGGCGACAATCAGATCGTGGTGCATGCCGACAACAGTTTCAGCGAGGAAATGCTTCCCTGCAAACGGAGTTTTGACTGGGCGAACGACGGCGGAATGATCCGCAGTGTCTATCTGTACCAAACCGGGACGGGCAGGATTGCAACTGTGCGTGCCGTCTGTGAGCCGATCCTGACACAGACCGGGAGGCGGCAGCACGGCGGAAGTGCAGTGTGGGGACTTGATCTCATGCTTGACATCAGATCGAGCGCGCCGAGCTCTGAACAGTCGGATTGGAAAGTAAAGTGGCGGCTGTACAGTGCCGGGAATACCGAGCCGGCGGCAGGGGGAGAAGCGTCTGCAGGCGCCGGTGAGAATCAGATCGAGCGACAGATTCTGGACAATATAACATACTGGCATTTTGATGCTCCTGTGCTCTATATGCTTGAGCTGGAATTGTGCTGCGGTGATGTTGTGCAGGACACCTGCAAAATGAGACTGGGTTTTCGCAAGATAGCGGTTTGCGCGGAGCGGCTATTCTTAAATGGGGAATCCGTCCGTCTGTGCGGGACAGAATGGATGCCCGGTTCAGATCCGCGGTACGGCATGGCAGAGCCGACAGAACAGCTCCATAAAATGCTGGGCATTTTGAAGAGGACAAATTGTGTGTACACCAGATTTCACTGGCAGCAGAGTGAGGAGGTCTACGAGTGGTGCGACGAGAATGGTATGCTCGTGCAGGAGGAGATACCGTTCTGGGGACCAGACCCGGAGGCGGCAGGGGAGACGCAGTGGGAGATCTTTCACCAGCAGATACAGGAGATGATCCGTGCCGGGCAGAATCATCCATGCCTGATATCGTGGGGCGTGGGAAACGAGCTGGCAGCGCAGCATCCGGACACGGTCCGTTACATCAAGCGTGCTGTCGGCTGCACCAAAAAGCTGGATCCTTCGCGTCTGGTCAATTATGTCAGCAACAGCTATTTTGGTGAGCCGCAGAAGGACGGTGCACAGTTCGGAGACATTATGATGCTGAATGAGTACACAGGAACATGGATTCCGGACTATGAGGCGTCGGAAGTACTTGAAAGAGTGTGCAGGGAAAACCCTCACAAACCTGTTCTCATATCGGAGTTTGGACTGTGTGAACCAGCCTTCTCAGGAGGAGATGCGCGAAGGGAACATGTATTTGCGGAGAAGATGGAGGTTTATCGCCAGTTTCCGGCGATTGTCGGAACGATTTATTTCTGCCTGAATGATTACCGGACACAGATCGGGGAGGAGGGCGAGGGCGCCGGGAAAAGAAGGGTACACGGTTCCACGGATTTGGAGGGACAGCCAAAGGGTTCCTACCAGAGAGTGCGGGAGGAATGTGCGCCATGCAGTGTTGACATGGAGCAAGATGCCTGTCTGATCCGCTGTCGGAATGATATGCCCTGCTATGCGATGCAGGAGTATCGGGTACAGCTGGAAGGGGCAGGCAAAACGCAGGACAGGGTGATCGGGATGCTGGTGCCGGGAGACACGCTCCGCCTGGAGATGCCGGGATTGATATGATTTTGTCGGCGGTTATGACTACGGCGTGGGCGCGGGGATCCTGCATGTGGCAGATCACCATATAGTGCCGGGCAAAAAGCAGTGGACGTGGGGCTGCGGGGATTTCGGAAAAGCCTGGGACCGCAATCTGACGGACGAGGACGGCCCTTATGTGGAGCTGATGACAGGCGTGTTCACAGATAACCAGCCGGATTTCACATGGCTAAAGCCTTTTGAGGAGAAGGTCTTCAAGCAGTATTTCATGCCGTACAAGAAACTGGGACAGGTGAAGAATGCGACGACGGAGGCGGCACTGCACTTGTCATACGACGGTGAGCAGGCGGCGGTAAAGGTCTATGCGACAAGCCCCCATGAGCATGCCAGCATCAGGCTCTGGGCGGCAGGACGGCTGATCCTGGACGAGGTGGCAGCGGTCAGTCCGGTGTCGGTCTATGAAAAAGAAGTTTTTTGTGCCGGGTTAAAAGAAGAACAACTGCGCCTGGCAGTCTATGTGGACGGGGAGTGTCTGGTGGAATACCAGCCGGAGGCACCCGAAATCCCGAAAATGCCGGAGCCCGCAAAGGCGGCAAAGGAGCCGGCTGAGATCATGACAAACGAGGAGCTGTATCTGACAGGACAGCATATCGAGCAGTACCGCCACGCGACGTATCTGCCGGATCCCTATTATCTGGAAGGTCTGAAACGAGATCCGGGGGATATCCGCATCAACAATGCATACGGACTGCTGCTCATGAGGAGAGGGCAGTTTGGGAAGGCGGAGCCTTATCTGGACAAGGCGCTGGAGCGGCTGACAGAGCGCAATCCGAACCCTTACCACAGCGAGACGTACTATCTGCTTGGTCTGTGCCTGTTTTATCAGGGGCGCGGCGACGAGAGCTACGATGCATTCTACAAGGCGTCATGGAGCAGCGAACAGCAGGAGAAGAGCTTTTATTATCTCGCGGCGGTCGACGCGCGACGCGGACGGCTCGCGCGGGCATATGAACATATAGAGCGCGCACTCGTGAAAAATGCGCACAATATCAAGGCGAGAGGTCTGAAAGCGTATCTGCTGCGCAGACAGGGCAGGATTCAGGAGGCGCAGGCACTGATTCAGGAGAACTTACAGCTGGATCCATTTGACTTTGTTTCTGGGAATGAACGGATTCTGGCCGAAGGGGATTCCGACGGCAGTAAACGGCAGGCGTTGAACAGCCTGATGCGTGATTTCGTGGAAAATTACCTGATGACGGCGAGGGCAGGATCACGACACAGTATACGCTGGCGCTGCTTGCCATGGCGCAGGATGCCCTGCGGCGGAAGGATCACAAAAAGGCGGAGGAGCTGCTCGGAAAGGCTTTTGTATACCCGGAAAATCTGGGCGAAGGGAAGCTGGAGGGAACCAGGGACAACCATCTCTATTACCATCTGGGGCTTGCGCTCGAGGGGCAGGGAAGGACGGCGGAAGCGGAGGCGTGTTTCCGCAATGCCACGCTTGGAACTGATGAGCCTGCGGGGGCAATGTACTACAATGACCAGCCGGCAGATATGATCCTGTATCAGGGACTGTCCTATCTGAAACTGGGAATGGCCAGGGAGGCGCGGGCGAGATTCTACCGCCTGATCGATTACGGCGAGCGGCATCTGGACGATGAGGCAAAGATCCAGTACTTTGCAGTTTCCCTGCCGGAGTTTCTGATCTTTGACGAGGATTATACGATGCGCAACCGCGCGCACTGCTATTATCTGATGGCGCTCGGCAATATGGGGCTTGGCGATTCGGATAAGGCTTCCGCATTTCTGGCGCGGGCGGCGGCAGTCGAGCCGTCCCATATGATGTGCAGGGTGTATCAGACACAGACGGCGGCGCAAACACTCCCTGTATCTCAGCGTGGTCTTATGAAGCGCTGAACGGGAAGAAATCAAATGGTCTTTATCCGGAGAAACTATCTGGACATTGGATTCAGAAGAATTTGACACAGAGTATGATTTATGGCTTGAAACTATGGAAGCGGCTATGAAACGCTTAGATCAGGAGGGAGTATTTGATATCAATCAAGAGAGAGACGATGTTATTGTATTAGTAGAAGTTATGCCTCCTGGGTATACTAAGGAACTGTTAAGAAATTACTCATGACAATTACTTGTCTAAATGTCGATCTGTGGCATTAGAAAAGCTTGATATTAAGGCATAGCCCTTTATGCCTTTGCCTCCTATGCCTTCGATTTTCTTCTTTGCAGAGCGGTTAGAAGAAGCGGCAGAGAATGACTGAATTTCTGAAATGTCACAAAATTGTGACATTTCAAGGGTGAAAAACCAGCAGTCCGTGACATTTCTGTGAGAATTGGCTGTTATGATAGCGGCATC
>VSNR01000135.1 GCA_009774345.1 Lachnospiraceae bacterium
ATTTTTATTATAATTCATGATACCCTTCCCTATATATTTAGATAATTCGTTTAAACTTTTTCTCAATCTCATACTTGGACATCGAAATAATGGTTGGTCTGCCATGCGGACAGTTATAGGGATTGTCAAGCTCCAACAGCTGTTCGATCAGTTTGTCAGCCTCCTCATACGTCATGGAATGCCTTCCCTTTACAGCCGCCTTGCATGCCATGGAAGCGATCTTTTCCCGTATAATCTGCGGTACACCGCGCACTGGACTCTCGGACATCTGGGTCAATATCTCCTCAAACAGTTCCTTTATATCGTGACCAAACAGGTCAATTGGCACCCCTCTAACCGCATACGCATTCATGCCAAAATCTTCGATCTCAAATCCAAGCTCCTTAAAATACTGCTCATAGCTGTGAATCAACGCTGCCTCTTTGGGCGTGACGCTAATCACGACTGGTGGAGTCAATGTCTGTGTATAGATCTCATTGTGTTCCACTTTGGTCAATATCTGTTCGTACTTTACCTTCTCATGTGCAGCATGTTGGTCAATCATCAACATTTTGTCACGGTACTCTATAATCCAATAAGTGTCAAACACCTGTCCTATTATTCGATATTCCTGCTTTGCCTCTTTTGTGAGAATCTTTTCGTCAAAAAAGTTTAGCTGCTCTGGTTTCTCGACAATGATATGATCTTTATTCTTGATCACGCCAAGATTTTTGGGTTCCGGCTCCTTGGCAGGTGTCCCCAGTATTTTGCCGGTCATCACATTTTGACTGGGCTGTTTTTTCGATTCTCTGTTGTCCACGAAGAAGGCGTTCTGCTGATTCACAGTATTTTTAGTGTCATAGCTGCTTTCATAGGGTTTATTGTAGCCGTTTTCTTCTTTTAAAATGTTTGGTGAGACGTTTGGCGGATGCCCTGATGCAGATGCTTGTTCTGCAAAACGGCGTTCCTTCTCAAAAGGCTCAGGCGCTTCTATCTTGGGTTTCGGAATACTCTTCTCTTTTTTGGATGCCTTGATGTCTGGTCCCAGTGTCGCTTCCGGGATCATTTCCTGATGAGACAGAAAATCAGCGATGTTCTCCGCAATCAGTTTATAGAGACTGTTCTGATTGGAAAAGCGCACCTCCATCTTGGTCGGATGGACATTGACATCCACGCTCTCGGGCGGAACAGTGATATGGATAACACAAAATGGATACCGGTGCTGCATCATATAGGACTGGTATCCCTCCTCAATCGCCTTCGAAATGACTTTGCTTTTGATATAGCGGTGATTGACGAAATAATTTTCAAAATTTCTGTTTGCGCGGTTCAGTGTCGGTCTGCCAAGAAAGCCCTTCAGCGTGATCTCCTCATCGACAGCCTGAAATTCAATCAGTTCATTGGCGATATCCCTGCCAAAGATGCGGTAGATGATCGCTTTTAGGTCTCCGTCACCATTGGTATAAAATTTGGTCTGACCATTGATGACATACTTGAACGAAATCTCAGGTCTTGACAGTGCCAAATGTTCTAGCAAATCGGTGATATAGCTTCCCTCAGTCATGGCTGTCTTTAAGAATTTGCGCCGCACAGGCGTATTGAAAAACAGATTGCGCACAATAAACGTAGTCCCGTCTGGCGCTCCAACTTCCTCAAAGGAGGTCTCCTTAGCGCCTTCGAGACACAGACGTGTTCCTGTCATATCGTCTTTGGTCTTAGTGACAATCTCAACCTTAGCCACTGCGGCGATGCTTGAGAGCGCCTCACCGCGAAACCCCATACTGCGCAGACTCATCAAGTCAACAACGGAGTTGATCTTGCTGGTGGCATGCCGCATAAAGGCATTTCGCAGCTGGTTCTGTTCAATGCCTGAGCCATCATCCGTGACACGGATAAATTCAATTCCGCCCTCCTTGATCTCCACTGTGACGGCATGTGCGCCTGCATCCATCGCATTCTCCACCAGCTCCTTGACCACACTGGCAGGCCGCTCCACTACTTCACCGGCAGCAATCTTGTCGATCGTCACATCATCCAGCACATGAATTTCTGCCATCGTTATTTGTTCCTTTCTTCCATACATTCATCCTTTATTTTACCAACGGTTTTTCAGTTTATTCTGTAACCGGTACAACGTATTCAGCGCATCGAGCGGCGTCAGGTTGGAAATGTCAATCTCTTTTAGCTCATTTAAGATGTCCTCGTCCTTGACAGTATCAAGCAAGGACATCTGTCCTAAGTCCACATCATCATAGTGTTTGGGCTTTTTCTTATCGCCTTTTGTATCGACTGCGATACACTGCACTTTCTCTGTGATATCGTTATTGCACAGCTGCTCGGCAATCTCCTTGGCGCGGTCAATCACCAGATCGGGCACGCCTGCAAGCTTTGCTACCTGTATTCCGTAGCTTCTGTCAGCGCCGCCTTTGACAATCTTGCGCAGAAAGATGATATCATCGCCTTTTTCCTTGACAGCGATGCAGTAATTGTTGACATTGTGCATCTTTCCTTCCAGCTCCGTCAGTTCATGATAATGTGTCGCAAACAATGTTTTGGCGCCAAGCAGCTTCTTGTTGCTGATATGTTCGATCACCGCCCAAGCAATACTCAGTCCATCAAAGGTGGAGGTTCCGCGCCCGATCTCATCGAGTACCAGCAGACTCTTGGGGGTGGCGTTGCGCAGAATATTGGCGACTTCGTTCATCTCTACCATAAAGGTGCTCTGACCGCTTGCCAGATCGTCCGATGCCCCAACCCTCGTAAAAATTCTGTCAACAATGCCGATATTGGCGCTTTTTGCAGGTACAAAGCTTCCAAGCTGCGCCATCAGGACAATCAGTGCAGACTGGCGCATATAAGTTGATTTGCCCGCCATATTGGGACCAGTGATAACGGCAATGCAGTGATTATGATTGTCGAGAAAGGTATCATTGGAGACGAACATATCATGGTCAATCATCTTCTCCACGACAGGATGCCGTCCCTCTTTAATGTCAATGATGCCTTTATCATTTAACGTTGGCCGGACATAATGGTTCTGCTCTGCGACGACAGACAGCGCGGTGTACACATCAAGCCTTGCCACTGCTTTTGCCGTCTTCTGTATGCGCTCAAGCTGCGCTGCGATATCGTCACGGATTTTGCAGAACATGTCATATTCCAGCACATTGAGCTTGTCCTCTGCGTTTAATATCGTGTCCTCGAGCTCCTTTAGCTTTGCTGTTGTATACCGTTCTGCGTTGACCAGTGTCTGTTTCCGCACATAGTCGGCAGGTACTTGGTTTTTATAGGAATTGCTGACTTCAAAATAATAGCCAAACACTTTGTTGTATTTTATCCTGAGATTTTTGATGCCTGTCCGCTCTCTGTCCTGCTCTTCGAGCTGTGCAAGCCAGTTTTTTCCATCCGTTTTGGCCTTTCGCAGATGATCAATGTCCTCATTAAAGCCTTCTTTGATAATACCGCCTTCGCGAATCAGAATTGGCGGCTCCTCGCAGATTGCCTTTTTGATCAATCCATACAAGTCTTCAAGCCCGTCGATCTGCGCATCGATCTCCTGCAACAGTTTTGCATCGAAATCCTTGAGTACCGTTTTAATATGCGGAAGCATTTCCATGGAATTTGCAAAGGATATTAAATCCCGTGGATTTGCCGTTTTGTAGCTCACGCGTCCAAGCAGGCGCTCCATATCGTAGATGGGATTTAGATATTCCCTGATCTCATCTCTTGAAACGGTATTTTGACAAAGCTGTTCGATCGTATCTAAGCGGTCGTTAATGTCCTCCATATTGACCAGCGGCTGTTCCAGATCTGTCCGCAGCTGTCTTGCGCCCATCGCGGTCTTGGTCTTATCCAGCACCCATAGCAGAGAACCGCGCTTTTGTTTTTCGCGGAGTGTCTCTGTCAACTCCAGATTTCGTCTCGTAGAACTGTCAAGAAGCATAAAGCGGCTTGCCAGATAGGGCGTGATATGTGTAATATGTGAAAGCTGCGTCTTTTGTGTCTCCAGCAAATACTGCATCAGCACACCAGACGCGATCAGTCCTGACGGAAAATCTTCCAAGCCAAGCCCCTTTAGTGTGTTGACCTTAAAGTGTTCCATCAGGCATTTCCGACAGCCATCTTCATCAAAATACCACGGTTCCAGCGGATAAACCGCCATTTTTAGCCGGTTTTTCAGGTCATTGATGTCAATTCCGCTCATCATCAGCGCGTCATTGCATATGATTTCTATCGGCATATATTTATATAGTTCATCTGTGAGCTTCGCCAGACCCTCAACCTCTGTCATATAGAAGTCCCCGGTTGTCACATCTGCCACAGATATCCCTATTTTATTTGGAAAATGTGCAATGCACATGATATAGTTATTTTTTGATTCCTCGAGTGCCTGCACATTGAGGTTCGTGCCGGGCGTGACAATGCGGATCACTTCCCGCTTCACCAGTCCCTTAGAAAGCTTGGGGTCCTCGACCTGCTCACAGATCGCAACCTTGTAGCCTTTGGAGACAAGCTTGTTCAGGTAACCGTCCACAGCATGATAGGGTACACCGCACATCGGTGCACGCTTTTCCATCCCACAGTCTTTACCAGTTAATGTCAGTTCCAGCTCTTTTGAGACCAGTTTGGCATCCTCAAAAAACATCTCATAAAAGTCACCGAGCCGGTAGAAGAGAATACAGTCACTGTACTGATTCTTTGTCTCTACATACTGCTGCATCATCGGTGTCATTCCAGCCATATAGTAACCTCATCTTTCTGTATATTCTTTACAGTTTTTATCTGGCAGCAAGCTTCTTCGCCCGCTCTAGCGCCTCATCAATATGACCACAGAAGTTCTCCTCGCCGACAGCCTTGGTAAAGCCTGCCTTATCCATCACAGCCTTTGGCTGCTCATTGACATGCGACAGAATCATCTGGATATTTTTGTTTGCATATTTCTCATATAGCTGCTCTAAGGAATGCATGGCAGTCGCATCTATCGCGCTCACACTTCTCATACGGAGAATCAGAAAACGCGTGTCTTCCTTTACAGAGATATTCAGAATCTTGTCCGCAGCGGCAAAAAACATAGGTCCTGAGATTTCATAGACGCGCGTGTGCGCCGGCACTTCCCTAAGTGTGATACTGTCTGGGTCATCCTCCTCGTCAACATACTTCCACCCCTCTACTTCGGTGACATCGCTCATGCGCTTCATAAAGAGGATTGCTGCGAGCAGAATACCAACCTCGATCGCCGCCACCAGATCAAATACCACGGTTAATATAAATGTTGTGACTAGCACAATAATGTCGCTCTTTGGCGAGGATTTACAGAGATTGACAAAGGTCCGCCATCCACACATATTGTAGGCGACCATGAACAAAATCGCTGCGATGCATGGCATGGGAATCAGTGCTGCATAGGGCATCAGCACGACTAAAATCAACACCAATGTCACAGAATGAACCATTCCTGCAATCGGAGTGCGTCCGCCGTTTTTGATGTTGGCAGCCGTTCTTGCGATCGCTCCTGTCGCGGGGATTCCGCCAAACAATGCTGAACCGACATTGCCAAGTCCCTGTGCGATCAATTCCATATTCGAGCGGTGCTTGGAGTTGATCATACTGTCGGCAACCACGCATGACAGCAGCGACTCAATCGCAGCCAGAATGGCTATTGTAAAGGCATCGGGAAACATTTCCCTGACAACCTCAAAGGAAAACGCTGGAACCTGCAATTGCGGGAGCCGATTACTGATTTCATACAAATCTCCGATGGTATTGACATTCATGTCTAAAACCTTTACAATCGCAATCCCAACAAGAACGGCAATCAGAGAACCCGGAATAGTCTTGTTTATGTACGGCCACAAGATTAAAATTGCAAGGCAGATCACACCGACCAGCAATGCCTGCCAGTTGATGGTTGTAATATTTTTTAAAATCGCCTCCGCTTTCTCCATGGTCTCAATGGTGGCTGTTCCCGCTGGATAGGTAAGACCTAGGAAATCCTTAATCTGTCCAATGACTATCGTCACCGCAATACCGGCAGTAAATCCGGTTGTAATCGTAAAAGGAATGTATTTGATCAGATTGCCCAGTCTCAGAAATCCCATCACGATCAATATGATACCTGCAAGAATCGTTGCAACGATCAGCCCATTCATGCCTTTCTGGGCGACAATCCCCGCCACAATCGTAGCAAATGCCGCCGTAGGTCCTGCAATCTGTACACGGCTTCCGCCAAAAAACGAGATCAGAAATCCCGCGACGATCGCTGTGTAAATGCCCTGTTCCGGTCCAACCCCAGACGCAAGCGCAAGCGCGATCGACAAAGGCAAGGCGATAATTGCAACAATAATGCCTGCAATGACATCTTTGACAAACTGCTGTTTTGTATACGTTTTCATCACCGAAAACAGTTTTGGTTTTAATTTTTCCATAAAAATTCCTCCTCGTTGTCCAGCGTTTGAAAAACAGATGCTGGATAACATTACCTCCTCATAGGTAAATATTATATTTTTGTAAAATGACCATATTCAATATATACCTGTTCAAAAAATTTTTCAATTGATTTTGCCCAAATAGTAAAATCCGTGAGCTTCTGTGAGTTTCACATCCACAATCATACCGACCAAAGAAGGATCTCCCTCAAAATGTACAAGCGTATTTTGGGATAGTCTGCCTGTCAGCTTTGTTCCGCTGCTCTCCTCCACAAGAACGCTGTGCGTCTCACCGACCATGCGTCCGCCGCGTTGCTCTGCTGTCTGGTGTACCACATCCAAAAGCCGGTCAAAGTTTGCTTTAATCTCCTCCTCACTGGCTGGATTGGGCATTGTGGCAGCAGGCGTGCCCGTGCGCTTGGAATAAATAAATGTAAATGCATTGTCATACTGCACTTTTCGAACGACATCTATCGTCTCATCCACATCTGCGGCTGTCTCGCCCGGAAATCCGACAATGATATCTGTTGTGAGGGATATATCTGGTATCTCGTTTCTGATTTTTTCCGCAAGTGCAAGATACTGCTCCTTCGTATAGCGGCGGTTCATCGCCTCAAGGATTCTAGTCGAGCCTGATTGCAGCGGTAAATGTAAATGGCGGCAGATTTTCTTGGAATGCTTCATGACCTGAATCAGTTCGTCAGATAAATCCTTTGGATGTGAAGTCATAAACCGTATCCGCTCTAATCCTTCAATTTTTTCAATCTCCTGCAACAATTGTGCAAATGTCATGGGTTCCTCAAGCGTTTTGCCATAAGAATTAACGTTCTGTCCCAAGAGCATTATTTCCACGACACCCTCCGACACCAGTTTCTCAATCTCCCGCAGAATATCCTTGGGGCTGCGGCTCCGCTCACGTCCGCGCACATAAGGAACAATGCAGTAGCTGCAAAAATTATTGCATCCGTACATGATATTTACCCCTGATTTAAAAGAATACTTTCGCTCTGCCGGCAAATCTTCCACAATCTGATCTGTGTCTTTCCAGATATCAATAATCATCGTATCCGAGCTGTACATTGCAACGATCAGCTCAGCAAACTTGTAAATATTGTGTGTGCCAAAAATCAAATCTACAAATCTGTAGCTCTTCTGAATCTTTTCAATAACAGAAGGCTCCTGCATCATACAGCCGCACAGTGCAATTTTTTTATGCGGATCTTTCTTTTTCATGCTGTTTACAAATCCCAGCCTGCCATACACGCGCTGGTTTGCGTTGTCCCGAACCGTACACGTATTATAGAAAACCAGGTCCGCCGACTCATCATCAATCATCTCAAAGCCGATTGTTTCAAGAATGCCAATCAGCTTCTCGCTATCCTTGGCGTTCATCTGACAGCCAAAAGTCTCTCCGTCAGCAGTCAGACGCCTTCCTAGCTTCTCGCTCTCTGCGGCGATGAGTGCACGCGCCTTCTTAATGTAATAATATTGGCGCATGGGTTCCGTTGCCGGTGCGTCGTCTCTTAGATCAATTGTCTGTAGTATTGCTTCTAGTTCTTCATTTCTTATCATGTTCATTCTGCCTTTCTATTTGTGTGCCCGTTCCCCAACTCGCGCGCCGGGCACCCGTCAGCCTTAGCTGACATATTTCCTTTGGGTGCCCGTGTGCATAAAAATTTAGAAGAGGCCTTTAATTGCCTCTTCTATGCGGTTCTTTTTTCTAATTCTTCTACTCGTTTCGATAAGTCATCAATTTGTACGTTTCCAGCATGCAGTCCTCTCCTTTATCGTCCGCTCTTTCAATATCTATGCTTTATTATATCAAATCTAAAGATATTTTCAAGCAAAACATGCTACTCGAATAAGTCATTTTGTGTTATAGTTGACAGGGAACAATATATAACAGGAAATGAAAGAAAGGACCAATTACAATGCCTGAGAAAATAAACACTCAAAAATATCTTGACTATATCTTAGATGAAACAAAGAAACTTCTGGCAATCGACAGTCCGTCCGGTTTCACTGAAAGAGCAGCATCTTATGTAATGGATGAATATACAGCTCTTGGATATACACCTGTTCGAACCACCAAAGGCGGCGTGTTCTGCGAAATCAGCAGAAATCCAAACAAAGGGGATTCTCTTATGATGGAAGCGCATATTGATACGCTTGGTGCTATGGTCTGTGAGATTCAGCCAAATGGTTATCTCAAACTATCTCCCATAGGCGGCATGAATGCCAACAATGCTGAGGCAGAGAACTGTAAAATCTACACGCGGGAAGGCAAAATTTATACCGGAACATTTCAGCTATGTGACGCATCCGTTCATGTGAATGGCAAATTTGATGAAACCTCCCGCTCCTATGATGTCATGGAAGTCGTACTGGATGAAAAGGTCAAAACAAAGGAGGATACACTCGCGCTTGGCATTCTGCCCGGCGATATCGTATGTTTTGACCCACGTACTACCATTACAGAAAACGGATACATCAAAAGCCGGTTTCTGGATGATAAACTCAGTGCCGGCATCCTGCTTGGCTTTGCCAAGTTTATAAAAGATGAAAAAATAATGCTTCCACGTACCATATATCACCATATTACAGTCTATGAGGAGGTGGGACATGGCGGTGCAGCCTCTATCCCGTCAGATGTCTCTGAAGTCCTGTCTGTCGATATGGGTTGTGTTGGAAATGGGCTTTCGTGCACAGAACATCAAGTGTCTATCTGTGCCAAAGACAGCCGCGGACCTTACACGTATGATGTTGTCACCAATCTCATCAATGCTGCCAAACGCCAAAATATTGATTTTGCTATCGATGTGTACCCATATTATGGTTCTGATGCAGATGTTGCGCTCACAGCCGGACACGATGTGAGACATGGACTGATTGGCGCTGGTGTCTATGCTTCACATGGCTATGAGCGCAGTCACATAGATGGTGTCCGAAACACATTTTTACTATTGACAGAATATGTGAAATAATATTCAAGCGTATATTACAGAGCATCCCCACATTATCTATGATCTGGGATGCTCTGGATGCTCCGATCAGTACACTCGTGATGTCTCCATCCCGCAAAATCCATGCCAGTGCCATTCGCCGCAGTTGAAGTTCGCTCGCACCAATCAATCCCACACAATTTCAAAACATTGAAACCCTTCCGGAACGGGTGGTCTGCAAGAAAATAAAGCATCTAAATCAGAAATATCACATTCCTCTGCGCCATCCGAGCACAGCCATTGGCACTTCATCAGTTCTTCCAGTTCAGAAGCTTGGACACAGGTGCATACTACGATTGTATCTCCCCAGAGCTCCAGCTGCTCTTCTCCATCATATTCTACGATGTCTGTGTCATTATGCAAGGCGATACGAACCCATGCAATATTGGACAATTCTTCAATTTTTTGCAGAAATTCCCATAGTTCAGCCAAAGACGGACGACCGTAATCACACTGATTTGGCGCAATCGAATCCTCCGCTGTATTTCCCTCGAAAAATTCATCGAGCGTCAATAGCGGAAGGCGTTCTTCATTTTCATTCATAATCTTTTTAAAGGTGCTTAATTCAATCATTGTTTTGTTTTCCTTTCATTTATAATGATATTGCAGCTTTATCCACAATTCTATCTATTTTAATTCTAAATTTGCCATCTGCTTAACAAACATATCTTTAGGACAAATGCCAAATTATATCATAGTCACCAGTTGTCTCCCGCCACTTTTCTTCCAAACAGCCTTAGTCACACTAGACATCCATTTTACAAGCTGTTTGAGATCATCAAAAAACGCAATAAAAACCTCACCCGAACACTTTCCATTTTCTAATTTTTCTGCTGAATATACATAAGGTTCTACTTGCTTTGTTTTATCCCAGTCCTTTTCTTTATTATAATGCACACGAACCTACATATCAATTACTATTTGATGTATTCAGTTTTCTCTCTGCATCATTTATTGTATACCACTCTTATTTCATCACACAAGACGGTTTCGGCAAAGTTTTGAGAGAGATTGAGGAATATCAAATATTTTGCCGTTGTTGCAATTATTCCGAAATCCGTATATAATTATGGCATATGATTTTTCTGAAAGGGCGTACCAAAAGGAAAGGGATTCAAAATCATAGAAATAAAGGAATGCGACACACTTAATGTCATATTCCTAATGCTAAAATAAAGCAAAGGAGGGTTTCGGTCACAATATTGGTTGAATGTCGTCCCAACTATTTTATGATTCTCATCCTCAACTCCCCATATAAAATAAGCATATTTCTTATAATGGAACGCTGCAGCGTTTGATAACGCGGAAACATACTCTCCTAATGTTTCCGGTTGAAACCAATTCTCTTTAAATTCAAACCATTCCTGTTCATCATTCATGGCACATAAATCTAATACAATCTGTTTTATATCCATTGACAATCTCCTTGATACGGATTTATTTCCAACTTTATTCTCAATTTTTTTTAATTATAACACATTGGGAATAAAGTTGGAATAAGAATTTATACTATCTCAGGATAAACTTATAAAGTTACAAAAATATTACGGAACAGGATTCCAAATTCCTGTTCCGTTTTTGGATGTTTTCTGATATATTCATTTTAAGAATGATTACGGAAACAGAGGAGATGCCTATGTCAAAAAAATCAACCAGACTGGAAGCATTACATAATACCTTTGAGAAAAATGGAATATTACCGGAAAACATTATGGTTAATGATACCCTGATACGGGAAATCAAGCAGTACGCGGACGCAGTGCCAGATTACCGTCCCCCCTCTTATACAAAACATCTTCTTGGGGACATCATCATGATTGTCTTTTTTGCAATATTTGGAAATGCGAATGAATGGGGAGAGATTGAGCGTTTTGCCAAAAGAAAGGAAACATGGCTCAGAAAATATTTGGAACTTCCTTACGAAATACCTACAGATGACACATACCGAATTGTTGTAGGAAATATCAGCACCGACCATTTTTTCATGTCACTACCAGCCTCCTGATGCGGATAGTTGATGGGATCATAAAGGCTGCGGGGAAAACAGATGAAATCCGTGGATGGCAAAGTGAGCTGCAGTTCCGGGAGAAAACAGACGTCTGACGGTGAGGTAAAGGCGTTACTGACATTAAATGTGTATTCCAATGACTACAAGATATGTCTGGCACAAAAATTCATAGGGAAATAACAAACGAGATACCGGCGGCACAGGAAGTCCTTGGCATCATGGATATAAAAGGAACCATCATAACAACTGGCAGAAGAACTATGCGTTTCTACACGGACAATATTTTATGTTTTTAT
>VSNR01000136.1 GCA_009774345.1 Lachnospiraceae bacterium
GGTAAAAATATCACTGTAGAACTTCATGTAGCACCGGCCGATATGGGGAAAGTGATTGGCAAGCAGGGCAGAATTGCGAAGGCAATCCGTTCTGTTGTCAAGGCAGCATCTTCCAAGGATAATCTAAAGGTAGATGTTGAGATTGTGTAAGGTCATAAAAGGGTGTTCTTATGAACACCCTTTTCTTTCGCAGAAAGGAGAATTCATGGAGGATTTATTGCAGGTAGGGGCGATCACGCAGCCGCATGGCGTTCACGGAGAAGTCAAGGTATTTCCCACCACGAATGATGTGAGACGGTTCAAGAAGCTCAAGGAGGTTATCCTAGATACAGGAAAGGAAAAGAAAACACTCGAAATAGAAGGCGTGAAGTTCTTTAAACAATATGCAATCCTGAAATTCAAAGGGTTTGACAGTATCAATGACATTGAAAAGTACAAGGGAAAGCCGCTGCTTGTGACGAGGGAAAACGCAGTAAAACTTGGGCGCGACGAGTATTTTATAGCGGATTTGATTGGTTTGGCAGTATATGATGAGCAAGACCAGTATCTCGGTGTGCTGACGAATGTGATCGAGACTGGCGCCAATGATGTGTACGAGGTCAAGTTTGAGGACGGCAGACAGGTATTGTTCCCGGCAATCAAGCAGTGTATCCTTGACGTGGATTTGGAGAATCGGAAGATGAAGGTACACATTATGGATGGACTGTTGGATTAGGGAGAGGATTTATGCATTTTCATGTTATGACACTGTTTCCTGAGATGGTGCTTGACGGGCTTCGGACCAGCATTATAGGACGGGCAGAGGAAAAGGGCTGTATCTCCATAGAGGCGGTAAATATACGCGACTACACACTTGATAAGCATAAGAAGGTGGACGACTACACGTATGGCGGCGGGGCAGGTATGCTGATGCAGGCGCAGCCGGTGTATGACTGCTGGCGGGCATTGGAGGAGAGGATTGCACAGCGCAAGGGTGCAAAGCACAGAACGCGCGTCATCTATGTGACGCCGCAGGGAGAGGTTTTCCATCAAAAAAAGGCAGCAGAGTTGTCACAGGAGGAGGATTTGATTTTCTTGTGCGGACATTACGAAGGAATTGACGAGCGAGTGCTGGAGGAGATTGTTACGGATTATATTTCCATCGGTGATTATGTGCTTACAGGCGGCGAGCTTCCCGCGATGGTACTGATCGATGCCGTGTCAAGGCTTGTGCCGGGGGTGCTCAATAATGGAGAGTCAGCGCAGACGGAATCCCATGCCAATGGGCTTTTGGAGTATCCGCAGTACTCAAGACCGGAAATCTGGCATGAGAGAAGGGTGCCGGAGGTACTTTTGAGCGGGCACCATGCCAATATTGAAAAGTGGCGCATGGAGCAGTCTTTGGAGAGGACAAAGGAGCGCAGGCCGGAACTGTATGAGGCATATATAAAATCTTGTCAAATTTTACAAAAATAGCGCGAGGAAACTGTTTAAAAGTGAAATTTTAGAAATTCGCTCTTTAAAATTTCCGGGATATAGTGTATTATTAGGAAGGTAATATGTTCAAGTAAACGAATTATGGAAACATGTTTGAAGGGAACTGCTCTCAAACGATGAACCGGCGTGCTGTAAGGGCACGCAAGGGATACGAAGATGAAAGGACAGCAATGGATTGTAAAGAAGCACAGCGCTGTATTCATTTATTTTTAAAAGATGAGTTGGATTTGGATACGGCATATCAGTTTGTAGAACATATATCTTCCTGTAGTGAATGTATGGAAGAACTTACGGTAGAATACCTTCTGCTGGAAGGCATCAGCAGATTGGAGAATGCTGAGGATATTGATGTGCAGAGTGAACTGGAGGACAGGCTGAATCGTACTATTACGCGCAAAAAGGTATATAAACAGCTCAAAGCCGGTCTTTTTTTAGTTGGCTCTATGATAGTATGTATGTTTTTGCTGGGAGGAGTTTAGAGCTGAATGAGTAGAATTGTATTGATAGATGGTGACAGTATTTTACAGAAAGCTTTTTATAGTGTGCCAATGATGACGGATACGGCGGGATTCCACACCAATGCGGTTTATGGGTTTTTGAACCTTCTGTTTCGGATTACAACAGAAAAAAATGCATCAGAAAAACCAGAA
This sequence comes from Lachnospiraceae bacterium, assembly GCA_009774345.1. GTDB lineage: Bacteria > Bacillota > Clostridia > Lachnospirales > Lachnospiraceae > COE1. The sequence continues at coordinate 2,127 of VSNR01000136.1, forward strand.
TATCTGAGTGTGGTATTTGAAGCGGACAACGCTGACAGCCAGAAGGCTTTACAGAAAATGCCAGCGGCACTTTGCGAGCAGCTTCCTGTTCTGAAAGAACTTCTTTCGGCGATGAATATATATATAGTGGAAAAGGCGGGCTGCAAGGTTATTGATATAATCGGTACCATCACAGCGCGTTCGGACAAAAAAATGACAGTCGTGTCAGGTAATCGTGATTTTTTGCAGTTTGCATCGGAACATGTCAAGGTCAGCCTGCTTGTAACTGGCGAAGGAAAAATGGAGTTTGTGGACTATGAGGCAGTACCAGCACATTTTTGTGAAGCCTTGATATTGTCAAAGGCGCTTGGCATCGGCGAAAAGACAGCGGCAAATCTGCTGGATACCTACGAGTCGGTTGAGAATTTGTATGCGCATACAGACGAGCTGCCGCAGAAGAGCATTCGGGAGAAACTCGAGGAAAATAAAGAAAATATTGACAGATATCGGGATTTTTATACAATTCATACAGATGCAGCAGTTGATTATTCAGACGAAAAAGCTCGCTTCGATGCAGACAGCCTTTTTACGATAGAGGCGGACGCCCGATTGCGCCAGCTTGGACTCAACGGCAAGTTTGAGCAGGAGGGACAGGAGAACCGGACGCCGGCAGTCAATCTTGACAGAGACCTCAAGGTGATCGAGATCAGGACAACAGAAGATGCCAGTCGTGCTTTTGAGACAGCGATAAAGGCTGGAAATGCCGCAGTCCGGATTGTCTATGCCAAGGCGAAGGACGCTGGCGAGCTGGGGACGTTTGCCGACGGGCAGATGCATCTGCAAGTAGATGCGTCGGAGGAGGTATTTGCCTGTCTGTTGTGCGGCGGTTCTGAGAATGAGCAGAATGTGTACTTGATTGAGAGCAAAGAGGCAATCCCGGCAGCATTCTTGCAGGAACAGTTTGAGCGGCTGCTGCTGGCAGAGCAGATGATCGTCTCTGTGTTTGATGTCAAGAATGATTATAAGAAAATGGTTTCAGCCGGGTGTGACAGGACACTCTCCGCATATGCGCTGACCAAAAATGTTTTTGACTGCAAGATTGCTGCATATCTGGTAAATCCGCTCAAAAATGATTATGATAGCACCGACATTGCAGCGGAATATCTCCATATCCAGCTTGAGAAGTGGGCGGAGGTGTTTGGCAAGGCAGACCTCGCCTCGGCATACCGCGGCAGGAGGAAAGAATGTCTGGCATATCTGGCAAAGGAAGCATACTGTTTATACAAGGCAAGACCGATACTGGAAGCCGCGCTGAAACAGAATCATATGGAGAAACTGTTTAGAGAGTTGGAAATGCCGCTTACGTATGTGCTGTTTGACATGGAGCGGGAGGGCATTCTTGTCAAGCCGGAGGAGCTGAAGGCGTATGGAGAGGCGCTCAACGGCAGGATTGGCGAGCTTGAACAGGCAATTCACTCGGCGGCGGGAGAAAAATTTAATATTAATTCCCCGAAACAATTAGGAGAAATCTTATTCGAGCAAATGAAACTGCCCGGCGGTAAAAAGACCAAGACGGGGTACTCGACAGCGGCGGAGGTGCTTGAGAAGCTAGCCGCAGACTATCCGATTGTCAAGGATATACTGGAATACAGAGGGCTTACAAAGCTCAAGTCCACCTACGCGGAGGGACTTGCGGCGTTTATCGGTGCGGACAATAAGATTCACACAAACTTTAACCAGACGATTACGGCGACAGGAAGGCTGAGCTCAACAGAGCCCAATTTACAGAATATCCCAATGCGCATGGAGCTTGGCAGGAGGATTCGCAAGGTGTTTATCCCGCAGGAGGGCTGTATTTTCATGGATGCAGACTATTCACAGATCGAACTTCGCGTGCTGGCGCATATGTCAGACGACGAGCAGTTGATTGAAGCGTACAGGATGGATGAGGACATTCACAGAATTACGGCATCGAAGGTGTTTCACACGCCTTTTGAGGAGGTTACGGACTTGCAGCGGCGCAACGCAAAGGCAGTGAACTTCGGAATCGTATATGGAATCAGTTCATTTGGGCTGAGTCAGGATTTGAGCATTACGCCCAAGGAGGCTAAAGAGTATATTGATGCGTATTTTGAGACGTATCCGGGAATCAAGAAGTTTTTAGATCAGATGGTGGAGGATGCCAAGGAAAAGGGATACTGTGAAACCATGTTTGGCAGGCGCAGACCTGTTCCAGAGCTGAAGTCTGCGAATTTTAACCAGCGCTCCTTTGGTGAGCGCGTTGCCATGAACTCCCCGATACAGGGTACGGCAGCGGATATCATCAAGTACGCGATGATTCATGTGTATGATGCGCTCAAGGAGAAGGGATTAAAGTCGAAACTGATTTTGCAGATACATGACGAACTTTTGATCGAGACGAGGACGGATGAGATCGAGGAAGTGCGGTCGGTGCTGACGCAGGAGATGCAGAATGCATGTAAGCTGGCGGTAAATTTAGAGATTGACCTGCACACAGGCTCAGATTGGTACGAGGCGAAATAAGAAATGAAGATCATAGGGATTACAGGCGGCGTCGGTGCGGGGAAAACACAGGTGCTTTCGTATATTGAAGCCCATTACAGATGCAGGATTATCAGGGCGGACGAGGCGGCACACCAACTATATGAGCCGGGACAGGCATGTTATCAGAAGCTGGTGGCGCTTTTGGGACAGGAAGTGCTGAATGCGGACGGCACAATCCATAAAGCTGAGATGGCAAAAAGGATTTTTCATGACGAGGCGCTGCTGGAACGCGTCAACAGCATTGTTCACCCTGAAGTGAAGCGCTATATTTTGGATGAGATTGCAAGTGAGCAGGAAAAGGGAACCGCAGATTACTTTTTTATCGAGGCAGCGCTTTTGATTGAGGAGCAGTATGACCAGATAGTGGATGAAATGTGGTATGTGCATTCCGATGCTGCGGTGCGCAGACAGCGGCTTGCGCAGAGCCGGCAGTACAGCGAACAGAAGACGGCGGATATTATGCGGGGACAGTTGAGTGAGGCCGCGTTTAGAGCGCACTGTCAGGTGGTGATAACGAACAATGGTGATTTGGAGGAAACCTACAAACAGGTCAGAGATATAATGGGAGATTGAAGTATGAATGAAGTGAAAGTGAACGGAGAAGATCTTGTATTTGGACTTGATATTGGCACGAGGAGTGTTGTGGGTACGGTGGGCTACAGACAGGGAGACCGTTTTGTCGTGACAGCACAGGAAATCCGCCAGCATCAGACGCGTGCCATGCTCGATGGACAGATTCATGACATTAACAGAGTGGCAGCGACCATTGCGGATATCAGACAATCCTTGCAGGAGAAGATTGGTGTCAAGCTCGACGAAGTGTGTATAGCTGCTGCCGGGCGGGTACTCAAGACAGTGAATGTGCATGTGGATATGGACCTTGACCGGGAGCGCAATATTACAAAGGATGACATGAACAGTCTGATTTCATTTGGCATTGAGCAGGCTTTTTCGGATTTTCAGGAAAAAAATGATATGGATATGCATTTTTACTGTGTAGGGTATTCTGTCGTGCGTTATTTTCTGAATGGTCTGTGGATGGGGCAGCCCGAACATCATAAGGCGCGCACGATCGGAGCGGATATGATCGCAACATTTCTGCCGGATGATGTCGTGGACGGTTTGTACAGCGCGGTAGAGCTTGCAGGTTTAAAGGTTGCGAATCTGACACTAGAACCGATTGCGGCCATCCGGGTTGCAATTCCAGAGAAGTTTCGGCTGTTAAACATTGCGATGGTCGATATTGGGGCAGGGACATCAGATATCTCGATCACGGCGGACGGAAATATCATTGCATTTGGCATGATTCCGCATGCGGGGGATTCGCTCACAGAGATTTTGGCAAAGACATGCCTGATTGACTTTGGCACTGCTGAGATGATCAAGACAGCGGCGACACAGCAGGAAGAGATCGTGTATGAGGACATCATGGGCATGGAGCAGACGATCACTGCCAAGGAGGTGATTGACATCTGCCAGCCTGAGATCGAGAAAATGGCAAAACTGGCTGCGGATACCGTCAGAGAACTAAATGGCGGCACACCGCCAAGCGCTGTGTTTATCGTTGGCGGCGGCGGTAAGATCAAAGGGTTTGATGACTTGATTGCCGCTGAGCTTGGTCTCGACCCCAAGCGTGTCGCGCTGCGCGGTGAGGAGATCATGCGGGATATTGATTTCCCGGAGGGCGCATTGCGGGATTCGACGATCATCACGCCGATTGGCATCTGTCTGACATACTATGACCAGTATAATAATTTTATCTATATCACCTTTAACGGAAATAAAGTAAAGCTGTACGACAACAATAAGCTCACGGTTACCGACGCGGCGATACAGGCTGATTTTACGCGGGAGGGACTCTTCCCAAGACGCGGGGAGGAGCTGCGCTACAGCGTAAATGGACAGCCGCACATCACCAAGGGAGAGTACGGAGAGAGCGCGCATGTATATGTGAATGGCGAGGAGGTGAATCTCAGCCATAATATCAGGGCGAATGATATCATCGTGCTGGAGGAGGCGACACTCGGAGCGTCAGCACATGATAAGATTGCGGACGTTGCGGAATTTAGCGGAAGGATTCCCGTCCGCATCAACGGGGATGAGATGCAGCTTCCAAAGCCGGTGAAAGTCAATGGCGTTCCTGTGACAGAGGAGTACGAGATACAAAACGGCGATGAGATCGAGATTTCTACATCATACACCTACGAGGAACTGTTTGCATTTATGGATATTTCGCCGGAGGATATGGTTTTGATTGTCAACGGGGAAAAGGTGGATGACACGATTGAGATCGTCGCTTCTGACCAGCTTGAGATCAGAAACCGCAAAGAGTATGAGCTGAAAGAAATTTACAAGGAATCTCAGAGAGAAGCCTTCAAGGAGTCTGTGAAGGAACAGGTTGCAAAAGCTGAGAAAATGAGGGAACAGGCTGCGGCAAAGGCGCATGAAGCTAAAAATCAGGCGGCAAAAAAGGAGGCAGCAGAGCCGGCGCAGGCAGAACAGCCCACGGAGGCGGCAGACCAAACGTCTGCTGAGCCAGAGACGTCTGCAAACTCCCAGACAGCAGCGCATCCGTCAGAACCATCTACAGAAAAAGCGGCAGAGCAAACGTCTGCTGTTGAGCCAGCGCAGACTGCCGAAGCATCGGCGGCTGATCAGGTGTCTGAGTCTGAGCCAGTGGCAGCGCCAACGCCAACGCCAGAACAGGAAACAGCTCCATCATCACAGTCAGCAGACAGTGAGCCGTCCGCAGAAACCGTAGAATCAACATCCGCAGAGCCAGCGCCGTCCGCGGCATCTACGATACCAGAAACAGCGTCCGCAAACGCATCAACTCAGAGCGGACAGCAGGCAGAGCCTGTGAAGGATGCAAATGCAGCCAGCAGCACCAGGGGACACGGAACTTCAGCGCCGGAGGCAAGGAAACCCAATATCCCCAAAACAGAGCCGGAGACAGGCAAGAAGATCATTGTCATTGTCAACCAAAAACCAATCGTGATGCGGGGCAAACAGAGCTATATGTTTGTGGATATCTTTGATTATATTGATTTTGATACCAGCAGAATGCGCGGTTCAGGGATTGCAACCCTTGTGAATGGAAGGGATGCGCAGTATACACAAGAACTCTATAACGGAGACAAGATTGAGGTTTATTGGAAATAAGCATAAAAATATGCATAAAAGAGGAAGAATCATATGAGAATGTGCAGTATAGCCAGCGGAAGCAGTGGAAATTGTATCTATATCGGTACGGATGCCACACATCTTCTGGTAGATGTAGGAATCAGCTGTAAGCGGACGCTGGAAGGACTTCATCAGCTGGGACTTACCGGAAAAGAGCTTGATGGAATCCTAATCACACATGAGCACTCAGATCACATTAGTGGTCTGGGTGTGATTTGTAGAAAATTCGGCATACCAATCTATGCGACAGAGAGAACCATAGCCGCCATTAAGAAAGTGAGTAATCTGGGTGCGATAGAGGACTCACTTTTTCACGCAGTGAAAGCGGATGAAAAATTTATTCTAAAAGATATCACCGTCAATCCCATGAGGATTTCGCATGATGCGGCGCAGCCGGTGGCATACCGTTTTCAATATGGAAACAGGCGGATGGCAGTGGCGACAGACTTGGGGATGTACGATGAATATACCGTTGAGAGTCTCAAAGGCATGGATGTGCTGCTGCTCGAGGCAAATCACGATATCCATATGCTGCAAGTAGGGCCCTATCCGTATGCGCTGAAACAGCGTATTTTAGGAAAAAGGGGACATTTGTCCAATGAGCTTTCCGGCAGGCTGTTGAGCAGGCTGCTGCACGATAAGCTAAGAACTGTATTTCTGGGGCATCTGAGCAAGGAAAACAATCTGGCGGAGCTGGCTTATGAGACGGTGCGCCTTGAGATTTCGATGGCGGATAATCCCTACAAGCCGGATGATTTCCCTATTTATGTGGCAAATCGCAGTGAACTGTCACAATTGGTTGAAATTTAGGCGGATATTCAGTATGATAAAAAAAGAGATAGGAGTAAAATTTTATGAAAAAAACGATTATTACAGTAGTAGGGAAGGATACAGTGGGTATTATCGCAAAGGTTTGTACATATTTAGCCGAGAACAAGATTAATATTCTTGATATCTCACAGACCATAGTAGACGATTATTTTAATATGATGATGATTGCAGATATGAGTCAGTCCGTCAAGTCTGTCAGCGAGGTCTCGGATAATCTCGACAAGCTTGGCGAGGAGATTGGTGTCATTATCAGATGCCAGCGGGAAGAGATTTTCAACAGTATGCACCGGTTATAGGAGGACATTCGAGAGATGATTAATATCAATGAAGTGTTAGAGACGAATAAGATGATTGAGAAGGAGAATCTCGATGTCAGGACAATCACGCTGGGCATTAGTCTGCTGGACTGTATTGACGCGGATTTAGACCGTCTGAATGACAAGATCTACAACAAGATTACCACCGTGGCAAAGGACTTGGTGGCAGTCGGTGAGCAGATTGAAAAGGAATTTGGGATTCCGATTGTCAATAAGCGGATATCCGTCACGCCGATTGCGCTTGTGGGCGGTTCTGCATGTAAGACTGCCGAAGATTTTGTGACGATAGCAAAGACACTCGACCGCGCAAGGAAGGATGTCGGCGTGAATTTCCTCGGCGGCTATTCCGCGCTGGTCTCAAAGGGGATGACAAAGGCAGATGAACTGCTGCTGCGCTCGATTCCGCAGGCGCTTGCCCAGACGGAGCTTGTGTGCAGCTCGGTCAATCTCGGATCAACGAAGACAGGAATTGATATGGATGCGGTGCGGCTGATGGGTGATATCATCAAAGAAACCGCAGAGCGCACCAAAGATCAGGATTCGATCGGATGTTCAAAGCTTGTCGTGTTCTGCAATGCGCCCGACGACAATCCGTTTATGGCAGGGGCTTTTCACGGCGTCACAGAGGCGGATGCGATCATCAATGTGGGCGTCAGCGGTCCCGGTGTGGTGAAGAACGCGTTAGAGAGCGTGCGCGGAGAAAGTTTTGAGGTGCTCTGCGAGACGATCAAAAAGACCGCGTTCAAGGTGACGCGGGTCGGACAGCTCGTCGCGCAGGAGGCATCCAAGCGCCTTGGTGTGCCTTTTGGCATTGTGGATTTGTCGCTTGCGCCGACGCCTGCGATCGGAGACAGCGTGGCGGATATTTTGTGCGAGATCGGATTGGAGTATGCAGGTGCACCGGGAACGACAGCGGCGCTGGCATTGCTGAATGACCAAGTGAAAAAGGGCGGTGTGATGGCATCCTCCTATGTGGGAGGATTAAGTGGTGCTTTTATTCCCGTCAGTGAAGATCAGGGAATGATTGACGCAGTTAACGCAGGGGCGCTCACGATAGAGAAGCTCGAGGCGATGACCTGCGTCTGCTCGGTAGGGCTGGATATGATTGCAATTCCGGGTGATACCAAGCCCACGACCATCGCAGGCATCATTGCCGATGAACTTGCGATCGGCATGGTCAATCAAAAGACAACGGCTGTGCGCATCATTCCTGTGATTGGCAAGACAGTGGGAGACAGCGCAGAGTTTGGCGGACTGCTTGGCCATGCGCCGATCATGCCTGTCAACCCGTTCTCATGTGATGCTTTTGTAAACCGCGGCGGCAGGATTCCAGCACCGATTCATAGTTTTAAAAATTAGTGATGAGCTGGCGGGTCAGTTCATTGCAGCGAAGAATGGCGGAGGTCTGACCTGTCAGGCGCCGCCTTTTTTGTTGAGAAATACTATCATATATATCGGCGGCGTGGAGATCAGCCTGCAAGGACATCCGCGCTGCGCCGTCAAGCTGTTTTAAAGCCATAGCAGGTTTGGTGATAACAGGAACAGAAGCGTTTGCTTTGATGGCTTTTAACAGATGCTTTCCATGTTCACTGAAGCCAAGAAGCCGCGCATACTGGGTGTAATCCTTGTGTTTCAGGGTATCTGCATTCTCCTGTGTCATGTCCAGCAGAATGTGCATCAGACTGCGGCAGATGCGGGTGTAGGTCAGATTTTTGGACTTGCACTGCATTGCAAAATCTTCAAATGACAAATACGCAGGCAGATGGCGGTACAGCGTGTGAGAGAGCTGTTTTCCAATATCATAATACGGCGCGAAAGCGTCTTTGCCGCTGGCATCGCGCAGCAGTTTATACAACAATATTTCAGAAAAATCTTCGGTGAATAAAAAATCCTGCTGGGACAGCAGCGAATAGACATTAGCCGGCACATGGGGGCTTGCTGCCGCGGCAGTCGCGCTGTGCTCAAGCGCACTGCGCAACGCATTTGCCGAGACAAAATGGTTGGTATCAAGAACATCTGAGGCGTAGCCTTCGCCTTTTCGCGCGAGTGTCGCCGGCTGGATAGCGCTGTTTCGCTGGAGGAGGGCTTTGACATACTCGATGCCTAGGATATTATTGGGGGCGTTTAAGAGCATATCGGTATCCTTTTCAGGAAACAGTGCAGCGACAGCGCGGGCTCTGGCAGCAGGAAAGGAGCAGCCCTGTTTCAGAAAAACGTTCAACAGGGATTGATATTGACAAGACTCGCTCGCGATGATGCGGGCGCAGTCTGAAATCAGTGATAGATCACCACATTCACTGCCAAAATGCAGGGAATCGACCACGCCCAGCTTGTCGATCAGAGACACTGCGCCCTGAGCAAAGTACTCTGCGCTGCCAAGTGCAAAGTATACAGGCAGTTCAAAGACCAGATCGGCGCCATTTGCAAGTGCCATCTGGCAGCGCTGGTACTTATCGACAATGGCTGGAATACCGCGCTGCATGAAGTCGCCGCTAAGAACGACAACAATCCAATCGGCGTGCTCTGCCGTGCGAATGGTACGAAGCTGGTATAAATGTCCGTTGTGGAACGGATTGTATTCGGCGATGACGGCTGTTACTTTCATTTATAAATACCTTTCATGATATATCAATTGTGTGAGGAACATTTTATCATAAGGATATTGAAAAGTCACGCATT
>VSNR01000137.1 GCA_009774345.1 Lachnospiraceae bacterium
AAAAAATAGTGTACAATCTAATAGTGAGTCATTATAAGTCAGCATCAATCAATGAAGGGATTTATACGATGAAAATACGAAACCATTTTTTATATAAAATCGCTGCGTGCACACTGCTTGCCGCCATGCTCGTGTGCGGCAGCCCGTGTGCAGGCACCGCCTATGCCGCAGAAGAATTTGCTGAGCAGATGGAACAGCGAAAGACCCTCCCCATCCAGTCCAACGCAAACCCAGACTGGCCACAGGGACCTGCCATCGGCGCCCAGTCTGCAATTTTGATGGAGATGAACACGCACACCATACTCTATGCCAAAAATATCCACGAAAAAAGCTATCCTGCCAGCACCACCAAAATCCTGACATGCCTGCTTGCTATGCAGAACTGCTCGATGGATGAGATCGTCACCTTCTCCCACGACGCCATCTATGACGTCCCCACCGACGGCTCCAAGCTTGGCGGCGTGGACACTGGCGACACGCTCACGATGGAGCAGGCGCTCTACTGCGTCCTCGTCAAATCCGCAAACGAAGTTGCCAGCGCAGTCGGGGAACATGTCGCGGAGAAGCTCACCAACGAGAAAAGCGTAGAGGCGTTTGCAGCGCTCATGAATCAAAAAGTAAAAGATCTAGGCGGCACGGATTCCAATTTTACAAACTGCAATGGACTCTTTGATGAGAACCACTACACCAGTGCCTACGACCTCGCGCTGATCGGCTGTGAATTTTTCTCCAATGAGCTGCTGTGCAAAATGTCCTCCACAAACAGCTATCATTTCCGCTTAAAACCCGACGATGAGGAGGATGCATGGGTCTCCTCAAAAAACCAGCTGTACAAGGGAAAACCTTATGAATATGAATACCTTCTTGGCAGCAAGACCGGGTTTGTCTCGCAGTCGCGCCAGACCTTAGTCTCCGCCGCTGAGAAAAACGGTATAAAGCTGGTATGCGTGATATTTACAGAGGAAACCCCCTATCAGTTTGAGGACACCATCACGCTCTTTCAATACGGATTTGAAAATTTTCAGCGTGTATCCATTGAAGAACATGAGACCAAATACAATATCGACACCATGGATTTCTTTGACACCAAGGATGATCTGTTTGGCGATTCGACACCGTTAATCTCCATAGAAAATGACGCATATGTCATTTTGCCAAACACGGCGGAATTTTCAGATGTGGATTCAACACTCACTTACACCGAACAATCTGACACCAATGTCACTGACACAGATGTCGTTGACACCAATGTCGTTGACACCAATGTCATAGCTACCATCCATTACACCTACAATGATATTCCTGTGGGCGAATGCAATCTGGAATTTTACAAATCCAGTGTTCCCGCATTCCGATTCAGCAACAATGACACCGAGACCGAAATCGAATCCACTCCCCCTAAGGGTGAGATGCTTGCCACTGCAACACCTTCCACCCAAGAACAGACAGAACCAACCAGAATCATCTATATAGATATGAAGAAAGTCCTCCTAGGCGTCCTTATCCTAGTGATTCTGGCCGCAATCCTTCTCATCATACGCTCTGTCATCCACAACTACAGCTTTTCTCCCCGTGGACAGAGCAGTATGCGGCGCCGCAGCCGACAGAAAGAAATCCGTATCGCCAGAAGAGAGGCGCGCAGAAATTCCAGACGCTATTATATATCTAAAAGAGGAAAGCATTAGCTATGCTTTCCTCTTCTTCTCTCTTTTCTGTTATTCCGCACCTGTTCTTTTTTGTTCATTACATCTGCTTCCACCTCTTTGCTTGCCTGTTTCATGGTCTTGACGACATAGATCCTATTATCCTCTGATCTCCTCAGACGGATTTTTCCCTTGATCGGGCCATGCTTCAAGCAGACAACAATGGTGTAATAATGTTTTCCATTTGTGGTAAACCACGGAATCTTGCGCCTTGTCCTCGCACCGCAGAGATAACACTTTGTGGAAATGACATCTCTGTCAGCCATCGCCGTCATCTTATCTGGAAATATTCTCGAAATGTATTTGAAGTAGTCCGCAAACTGTATCTTAATCTCTTCGGATTTATTCCTTGGCACACGGTAGGTATCAAAAGAATAATTCTCAAAAACACTGTCGTCTGTAATCCTCTGTATCACCTCGGCTGTATAACAGGCATCCGCGTAGGCTCTGTGAAATGCTGCATTTCTTTCAATTCCCAGATACTCCACCGCATACTGCAATGTGCGCCTCAGTGTCCGGTCCTCAAATGCGATGCTGAATAATTTCTGAACATCGTAGAAGCGGATCGTTTTTTCTGACACAGGTGTCATATTGTAATAATCCATATTTTTCTGTAATTCTGTAAGGTCGAGATTTCCCCACGTACAAAAAATATAATCACTGCCGCACCATGCCAGAAAATCAGCAGCCACCTCCGAAAATGAGCGGCAGTCCTCTAGCTGCTCCATTTTCAGATGAATCAATTCCCCTGTCACCTGATTCATCGCATGAAACACCTGAGGTTTTATGAGCTCATGGAAATCACCGAGCAGTTCTTTTTTCTCATTTAATTTGATCGCGCCGATTTCGATAATCTCAAACAACAGACGATTCTCACGCCTTGTTTTCAAATCAGCAGCCTGATTCCACTCCAAATCGAAAACAATATAATTCACAATAACTCCTAATTCCTTACACACCCTGCGTATAAATAGAAAAGCATTGAAAATCTTTGCCAAAGGTTTCAATGCTCTGTACAACTCGTTCTATAACGTTCCCTGGGGGAATCGAACCCTCAACTGCCCCTTAGGAGGGGGCTGTTATATCCATTTAACTAAGGAAACGAGTACACTAATTATCATGTACCTTTTTATTATAACAGATGTGGTGATTATTGCAATATCTTTTGATAAAATTGTCAAAAATTTTGCTGGGGAAATTCTATATATCCCTGAAGCCACACCACTCCTTTAAAACGCCTTCCCACTGCGGGTTCACCAAACAAATCCTCTCTGTTGATGCATACCTCAATGATGATCTCATTGCACTCGAGGGTCATAAAAATGACCTCCTCCTTCGTCATGCGGTTTTGATCTGCATGACACTCCAGAATCTCACCGAGGATGGAATATTGGTCACACTCTACACCATATGGCATAAAAAATGTATCAACCAGACTAAAGACATCCTCCTTGTGAATCCTGCGGGAAATTGTCGTGTACGTATCCATGTCCTCAAGCGTCAGACTCTCAATCGCATCTTCATTCCCCATACGTGCCTGTGCGATCAGTTGATTGCGCTCATTTGTCGCTTTTCTGATGCGCTCCTTCTCATACTCATTCTTAATGATCGGCATCATGATCGTGCCGTCAATAGACAATGCCCCCAATATCAGCGAGGTTCCCTGTACTGGCAGTCTTTTGAGTGCCTTGAGTCTCTTATATGGAATAATATTCTGCAAATAAAAGATGATTGTCACTCCAAGCTTGATCTCATCACATACCCCGGCATAAGCCTCCTTCTCTGCCTGACGCTCGATCGTGATATCCTCATTGGAGCTGATCTGATTCCCCTTCACATATGGAAAATAGTACTCATACAGAAACGTGTTCTCCTCGTCAAACTCACCTCGTACACAGATACCTGCACCATGCACAAAGTCAAGCGACAGCTCCGCATAGACGATATCTTCCTCGTCTGCCGCAATATCCCTCGCAGATGTATAGGTCTGTTGATGATTCAATTTATCTGGATTTATTATTGTCGCTTCAACCACTTCATTGATCAGTGCCTGCAACTCTTCTCTTTTCTTGATCTTGCTAAAACCAACTGCTCTTAAATATCTGTGCACTGCAATCATGCCTTTCTATCTTCATTTTATTCCAGTTTCGTTTTTCCACCCATATAGGGCTGTAATGTCTTTGGTATTTTGACAGAACCATCTGCCTGAAGGTTATTCTCCAGAAATGCGATCAGCATTCTTGGCGGCGCTGCAACGGTGTTGTTGAGCGTGTGGGCAAAATACTTTCCATTCTCTGCATTCACTCTGATCTTGAGCCTTCTGGCCTGCGCGTCTCCAAGGTTTGAACAGCTGCCCACCTCGAAATATTTCTTTTGTCTGGGAGACCATGCCTCCACGTCAATGGACTTCACTTTGAGATCTGCCAAGTCTCCTGAACAGCACTCCAGTGTGCGCACAGGAATGTCAAGGCTCCGAAACAAATCCACTGTATTCTGCCAGAGCTTCTCAAACCACATAGGAGATTCCTCCGGCCTGCACACCACGATCATTTCCTGCTTCTCAAACTGATGAATCCTGTACACACCGCGTTCCTCCAAACCATGTGCTCCCTTCTCTTTACGGAAACACGGAGAATAGCTTGTCAATGTCTTTGGCAGCTCTGCCTCTGGTATAATCGTGTCTATAAACTTTCCAATCATTGAATGCTCACTCGTACCAATCAAATACAAATCTTCCCCTTCGATTTTGTACATCATTGCGTCCATCTCATCAAAGCTCATCACGCCTGTAACAACATTACTTCGTATCATAAAAGGCGGTACGCAGTAGGTAAAACCGCGGTCAATCATAAAATCTCTCGCATAGGAGATCACCGCGGAATGAAGTCTGGCGATGTCCCCCATCAGATAATAGAATCCGTTTCCAGCCACCTTTCTTGCGCTGTCAAGGTCGATGCCATGAAATCTTTCCATAATCTCTGTATGATAGGGAATCTCAAAATCAGGAACAACAGGTTCACCATACTTTTGAATCTCCACATTTTCTGTATCATTTTTTCCGATTGGCACACTCGGATCGATGATATTGGGAATTGTCATCATAATCTTGGTCACTTTATCGCCCAGTTCTCTCTCCCGCTCCGCAAGCTCTTCTAAAGTTTTTGCCTGTGCATTGACCTGCTGTTTGACCGCCTCAGCCTCTTCCTTTTTTCCCTGTCCCATCAGGGCACCGATTTGTTTGGAGAGTTTATTTCGCTCTGCCCTGAGATTGTCCGCCTCCTGCTGTGTCTTTCTCGCCTGTGCATCCAGCTCAATCACTTCATCCACAAGCGGTAATTTATGGTCTTGAAATTTCTTTTTGATATTTTCTTTGACTGCCTCAGGATTTTCTCTCAAAAATTTAATGTCTATCATTGTATTATGCTCCTTTAATTATTTTCTACCTTATTTCACAACTTCCTGTATCACGACAGTTGTGTCTTTGATTAGATCAATGATCAGCTCTGCATGGATTGCCTGTCCATATTTATCCTCTACAATACGAATTACAGGTCTCTCTGGGAAATGTGGATTCTGTCTCATCACTATGCCAAGTTCTCCCCTGTTTGTACGAACCTTTGAACCAAATGGATACACTGCAATCAGTTGTAAGAATGCTGAGACAATATCTGCATCAAACCAGATTCCACTATAGTTTCTGATATTATTAATGGCCTCATGGACGCGCACTCTCGCCTTGCCAATCCCACAGATCAACTCGTCAAATTCATCACACACACCGACAATCTGCGTCATGCGCGATACGAGATCATTGCCCAGTGGATAGCCTGATTTATCTTTTCTTTCATGATGATTCAGGACGATCTCCTTTGCATTTTCAGAGAGCCATGTCTCGTTTTTAATCGCCGTATAAGCATAGATTGGATGCTTCTTGTATTCTTCCTGATCTTTTGCCGGGAGCAGGTTAATATCCTGATCTTCATACCGTACAACGAGATACCGCAAACCAAGGTCATGAATCAGAGAAGCAACACTGATATCATATACTTGTTTGTTGGTCAATCCCAGTTTTAATCCGATCAATGTAGCGATTGTACATACCTGAAGAGAATGTTCATAGATATCTGCACTTCTCTCGCGCACATCATAGACTTTTTCTACCACTTCATCCTCTTCAAGGATATCTGACATAATATTTTGTGCGGTCTCTGCAATCTGCTGAAGCCCTTCTGTCTGCTGGTAAATATGCAGCTCCAAGATATCCTTAATCTTATTTTTGACCTGTTCCTTCACTTCATCGCGCAGAATCGTAACCTTTTCCATTGGAATCTTGGACTGCTTGTTTGCATCCTGCTTTACTGGAACAGGTGCCACTGTTTTTTTCTCAGCAACTGGCTTTGGCTTAGGTTTTGGCGCTACCTTGGCAGGTGTCTCTGACAAGCTCTGTGCATCCTCAATATAAACTGTAAAGATATCTAATTCCCTCAGTTTTTCAATATATGCTGCCTTGATCACAGTCCCCTTTGTGAGCACGACAGTATAATCTTCAAGCATGACATCATTGGCAATAACATCACCATCTTTTAAATCTTCAACTGTAACTAACTTCATAAATATTGTCCCCCTATCTCTTGTTTATTCATTATCAAATGCAGTTCCATTGATAGCACGTTCCACAGCTACTTTTTCTTCATTGCTGAGTGCAATCTGGGAATCTCCATCCTTCACCCTTTTGGTGTAAGAATAGCATCCATCTGAACTGTGAACCGAGTTAATGATAAAGCCATCATTTCTCTCATCTAACAATGCCAAAGCAAAACTTAATTTTCCGCCCATTTCTGTAAAAGCATCGTATTTCACAAGCCCTACTTTCTGAAATGCATTCTCATGTTTTTTAGAAAGTTTCTTAATTTCTTCTCTGTTTCTGTCTATGCTGAGTTTCATATATTTATGATCTTCATAGAGTGTCATAATATCTTTCTCAAGATTTGCCCCGTCTTTCCCCAGCATAAATTTCAAATACTTCTTTTTTAGTTTTCCAATCTGTGCAAAAGTTATGATAATCAAGATCAAAAGTATGATACTAATTGACAACAGTGCCAATAGTATCAATCCGATATCAATCCTTCCTAATCCTATGCTGTTTAATAAATTACTGTTCATCTGTCTCTCCCATAACTATTCTACACGCTCAATCATTGAGAGTGTCTCAACTAACCGATCCAAGTCATCATTGGAATAAAATTCGATTTCAATTTTTCCTGAACCATTTTTCCCTTTTGAACTAATCTCAACTTTTCTGCTAAATTTTTCTTTTAATTTGTTCTCTATATCCTGATAAATATATTGGATTGTCTGTTGTTTCTCCTCCTTTTTTAATTTTTCTTTTTCTGGTTTTAAGATTCCTTTCACAAGCTTCTCTACTTCACGCACACTTAATTTTTCATCAAATATTTTCTGTGCAAGTTGTAGCTGCATTTCCTGATCTTCAATTGGAATCAATGCCCTCGCATGGCCAGTTGACAGCATATCATCAATAATCATCTGCTGTACACCATCACAGAGTTTCAATAATCTCATACTGTTTGTCACAGCAGTTCTACTCTTTGATACGCGTTCTGCCACCTCATCCTGCTTTAAATGAAATTCTTCTAATAGTCTTTTGTATGCCTGTGCTTCCTCAATAGGATTCAGGTCTTCTCTCTGAATATTTTCAATCAGAGAGATTTCGACAATTTCCTGATCTGAATAATTCCGAATGATTACTGGTATTTCCTTCAATCCAGCAATCTTTGCTGCTCTCCATCTCCTCTCTCCAGCAATAATCTCATAATAATCTTTTCTTTCCTGCACAAGTATTGGCTGAAGCAATCCAAACTGTTTAATAGAATCTGCCAATTCCTGTAATGCATCTTCATCAAAATTTTTTCTGGGCTGGTCTCTATTTGGTTCCACTTTAGCAATCTTGACAACCATTTCTGTCTTTTTTTGTTCTTTTTTATCACCACTACTCCCTGCAACAGAAGCCGGTATCAGGGAATCAAGACCTTTACCCAATCCTCTTTGTGCCATTTAATTTCTCCTTTTATTTCTAACTGTTATTTCGAATCACCTCGTCAGCCAGAGACATATAACTCTCTGAACCAGCCGATTTTGCGTCATACATATTGATGGGCTTACCATAACTCGGTGCTTCTGCAAGTCTGATATTTCGAGGAATCAGTGTGCTATATACCTTCTGACTCAAATGATTTTTGACATTTTCAACCACCTGTGCTGACAGATTTGTGCGTGAATCATACATCGTAAAAACGACACCATCCATATCAAGATCTGGATTTAATCGTTCTTTTACAAGGTTGATTGTATGTATTAACTGGCTTAATCCCTCCAGCGCATAGTATTCACACTGGATTGGCACTAAGACAGAGTCTGCCGTTGTCATCGCATTCACAGTGAGTAAGCTGAGTGATGGCGGACAATCTATAATGATAAAATCAAATCGGTCCTTTACCCAGTCAACTTCATTTTTTAATATGTATTCTTTTTTCTCTACACCGATCAGCTCAATCTCAGCGGCTGCTAAATTAACATTGGATGGAAGAATGGAAATGTTTGGGAATACCTCTTTTAGAATACAATCCTCAATGGAACAGTCCCCCAATATCAGTTCATAGATTGTATTCTCCAACTCATTCTTTTCAATGCCATAGCCACTGGTTGTATTTCCCTGCGGGTCGATATCGATCACTAAAACCTTTTTTCCCTTTGCCGCAATACATGCAGACAAATTAATAGAAGTCGTTGTTTTTCCTACACCACCCTTTTGATTTGCGATTGCAATAATTCTCCCCATCTTATTCCTCCGTATTTATTCTCCGATGTCTATTATTATACCACTATTGTGTCCTATATGCTATAGATAAATTTTATGTTTCACGTGAAACATTTTATCTTAAAATATAAGGACGGTCCCTTTTTCAGAATATATAAGCTCATCCTCATCGACATAGGATGCTACATCGACCCAATTCTCGATATCTGGAATGCCCTCTCCCTCATTCACATTTTCCTCTGGACAATCATCACACTCTAAGAAATGCTTTGTCACTTTACCATCTGTAATTGCAAGCAGCTCTGCATATATAATTGCATCATTGTATCCTGCAAGCAAAAATTCATTGTTATCAGCAAACTCTAACCATGAATCAGTCTCTATAAAAGAATAGGCACCAGATAGATCCTCAAAGATCGTCCATCCATCACGCTCATAAACGTATAAACATTGTCCCTTCCACTGCCCTTTTTCATCGATACAGACACGGACAGCCTGAGAATAGCGTGTCTCAATTTTCTCTTTATATGTCCCATCATTCCATGCGCATAGTTTGCTAATAGCATCATTGATATTTAATTTTATTCTAAAATAACTAGGATTCATAGTGTACCTCCTTAACATTCCAATCTACTTCTACTGCATTTGATCCCTCCATACTCCATTGAATTAACGTCGATACAAATCTTGGCGTAATCGCTTGAGGTACATCAAAGGGAAGCAAATAGCGGTGCCAAATTCCATCTGTCATTCGATTTTGAAAAGCTCTCCCCTTACTGATAATATAAGGTTTTTCCGTATGAAGTGGGCAGCTTAATATCAGTGTTTTATCCTCTGCAATCACATTCAACAAATAATTGGGACTGTCAAAATCGAGCTGCACATACCAGATATATAATTTATCACTACATCGAATTTTTCGTCTGCCTTTTTTTCTTACACCCATTACTTCTTCCCCCTTTCTCTTCTATTTTATCACATCCGTAAAACGGTATCAATGGACAAGTTAGGACAACTTCAAAAAAAGACAATGTTTCACGTGAAACATTGTCTTTTTTAATCATGCACACTTACAATTCCATTGCGTATACAGAAAACTGCCGCTTGAGTACGGTCTTCACAATCTATTTTTCGAAAAATATTACACAGATGATTTTTCACAGTACGCTCACTGATATTAAGGAGCTGCGCAATATCTTTATTAAAATGACCCGCAGCAACCAGTTTTAATACATCAAGCTCTCTTTTTGACAGAGACTCCATTTTTTCCTGATCTAAATCTTTTGCAATTAATCTGGAATTTAACATTGGAATCAAACTTGGCTGTATAAACTTTTCGCCATGGTAGACCAAATGAACCGCACGCAGTAATTCTTTTGAACCACAATCTTTTAATATATAACCCTCGACACCTAAGTCAAGTACCTTCATCAAATATTCAATTTCACTATGTACTGTCAGCACCAAAATCTTTGGGCGGCTTTTTCGCTGGTTTAAAATTTTTAACAGCTCGATACCATTCATTTCAGGCATATTCATATCCAGCAATACCAAATCTGGTTTTGCCCTGCGTATCTTGTTCAAGCAGTCAATACCATCATTGGCAGTCTCTACCACTTTAACTTTCTCATCAAACTCTATTAATCTGGTCAACCCTTCACACACCATCTTATGATCGTCAACTATCATGATACGAATCAGTTTCAATCACCTGCTTTCCTTGGTATTTTTATCGAAATCTTTGTGCCTGAACTGTCTGAGCATATTTTTATTTTTCCTGAAAGTGCTTTCACTCTCTCGGCGATAAATTGTAAACCAAAATGGCTGGAGGGACCGCTCTCCTCTTCCTGCATACCAATTCCATCATCATAGATGATAATTTTAATGGAGTTCCCAATCTCTTTCACACCGATTTGAATATGGCTGGCTTTCGAATGCTTAATAATATTTTGACAGCCTTCACAGACAATCCGATAGATGGAGATGGCTGTCAATCCATCAGAGGTATCTATCATATCAATATCAAATACAATTTCCAAATCAGGATGATCTTCTGCAAACTTTTTCTTCAGGCGTTCCCATGCTGCCATCCAGCCAATATCATCAAAGATCATCGGACGAAGATTATAGATTGTATCCCGCATCCCACCAATAATATGTTTTATTTGTTTACGTGCTGTGACAGCTTCCAATCGCGCTAATGTCAAATCCTGCTCCATATATAACATCACAAGTTCTAGCTGCTGGGAGAGATATACCATATCCTGAACAGTCGTGTCATGAAGCTCTTCAGCAATTCTCTTACGCTCAGTTTCTTGCAGTACCAATATATCTTTTTTATTCATTCTTATACCCCTAAATTCTCTACAAGGGTTCTTTGGATGGCAGCCCTGCTCTTCGAGGATACTTCTTGGGAGTCGGTGAGATCTTCTGAATCATAAACAGATTGCGGTAGATGTCAGAATGAGGAAGCATAAACTCAATCTGTGAAACAACTTTTCCGCCAAGAATTTTGATAGCTCTCTGCGCAGCGCACTCCTCCTCAGTAATCTTCTCTGATTTATAAGAGATAAAATATCCTCCTTCTTTTACATAAGGAAGACAATACTCTGATAAGGTGGCAAGATTTGCCACAGCACGTGAAACACAGATATCAAACTGTTCCCGCAGCAAATCCGGTTTTGCATAGTCTTCTGCCCTGCCGTGTATTGCTTGAATGTCTTTTAAACCTAACCGCTGTATGACCTCCTCCAAAAATTTCACCCGTTTTCCTAATGAATCCAGCAAGGTCACTTTGAGATCTGGAAAAGCAATCTTCAAGGGTATTCCCGGAAAGCCTGCACCTGTCCCGACATCAATCACAGTGTATTCCTGTGTGCAGTCTATTGCCTTGCACAGAGAGAGACTATCAAGAAAATGTTTTGTACAAACCTCCTCATATGCAGTGATGGACGTAAGATTCATAAAGCTGTTCCATTCTGTCAAGAGTGCATAATACAGTTTAAACTGGTCAATCTGTCCATCATCCAAAGATAAGCCCAATTCTTTTATACCTTCTTTTAGTATCATA
Source organism: Lachnospiraceae bacterium (assembly GCA_009774345.1). Lineage (GTDB taxonomy): Bacteria > Bacillota > Clostridia > Lachnospirales > Lachnospiraceae > COE1. The sequence goes on from VSNR01000137.1 coordinate 11,609, forward strand.
GATCCTTCCTTTACTTTATATTTATTAGTATTTTTGGATAGTTACATATGTTATTTAATATATTTTAG
>VSNR01000138.1 GCA_009774345.1 Lachnospiraceae bacterium
GGGTCTTAGCTCAGCTGGGAGAGCATCTGCCTTACAAGCAGAGGGTCACAGGTTCGAGCCCTGTAGGCCCCATTTTTCATTTAAATTTATTACTGTGATGGCGAAGTAGCTCAGTTGGCTAGAGCACGCGGTTCATACCCGCGGTGTCGAGGGTTCGAATCCCCCCTTCGCTATTTTTTATTGTCAAAAAGGACTGGTCAAAGCCAGTCCTCTTCTCTACTCAATTTAGTTCACTTTAGGAAGATCTGCCAGACTCTTTGCCAGCTCTTCATCTGTCGGTATATAGTCCTGCATTTCCCCATCATTAAACCGCTGATAAGCAACCATATCAAAATATCCTGTCCCGGTCAGACCAAAGACAATATTCTTCTCCTCGCCGGTCTCTTTGCACTTGAGCGCCTCATCAATTGCCACCCGGATTGCATGGCTGCTCTCTGGTGCCGGAAGGATTCCCTCCACTCTCGCAAAAGTCTGTGCAGCCTGAAATACCTCTGTCTGCTCTACACTCCGCGCAGTTATGATACCATCATCATATAATTGTGACACGATCGAGCTCATTCCATGATAGCGCAGTCCTCCCGCATGATTTGCCGACGGGATAAAGCCGCTTCCAAGCGTATACATCTTTGCCAGTGGACAGATTTTTCCTGTATCACAGTAATCATAGGCATAGACGCCCCTTGTCAGACTCGGACAGGACGCCGGCTCTACCGCTATGATCTCATAGTCCGCCTCGCCTCTTAACATTTCGCCCGCAAAAGGAGAAATCAATCCGCCAAGATTTGACCCGCCGCCCGCACAGCCAATAATCATATCCGCTTTGATGCCGTATTTGTCCAGCGCTGATTTGGTCTCCAGCCCAATGATTGTCTGGTGCAAAAGCACCTGAGACAGCACAGACCCCAGCACATAGCGGTAGCCCTCCTGCGCTGTGGCTGCCTCCACAGCCTCTGAGATCGCACAGCCAAGGCTGCCTGTCGTGCCCGGAAACGCTTCGTTGATCTTTCTGCCGACATTGGTGAGCATGGACGGAGACGGCGTAACCTTCGCCCCGTAAGTACGCATCACCTCGCGCCGGAATGGCTTTTGCTCATAGGATACTTTGACCATATACACCTGACAGTCCAAATCAAAATAAGAACATGCCATGGAAAGCGCAGTTCCCCACTGCCCCGCCCCGGTCTCTGTCGTAACGCCTTTGAGTCCTTGCTGTTTTGCATAGTACGCCTGAGCGATGGCAGAGTTGAGCTTATGGCTTCCCGATGTGTTGTTTCCCTCAAATTTGTAATAAATATGTGCTGGTGTGTCCAGTTTCTTTTCCAGACAATACGCCCTCGTGAGCGGTGACGGACGGTACATTTTATAGAAATCACGTATCTCCTGTGGTATGTCGAAATATGCAGTGGTATCATCCAGCTCCTGTCTTGCAAGCTCCTCGCAGAAAATCGGTGAGAGTTCCTCCACGGTAATTGGTTTCATGGTTGCCGGATTGAGAATCGGCGCGGGCTTATTTTTCATGTCTGCCCGCACGTTGTACCACTGTCTAGGCATCTCACTTTCTTCCAGATAGATCTTGTATGGTATTGTTTTGCTCATATTTTTCTCTCTTTCCTTGATTTATTTCAATGCAGCACTTTGATTATACGCTTTCTTTCGCAAAACTTCAACCATCAAATCACAAGGCGTTAATTCTGTCAAACTTGTCATGCAGCTCGGATGCAACCTGTCCGATCATGGTCGCTGACGCCGCTATTTCCTCGGTGCTTGCTGCGAGGTTGGTGATCCGCTCATTGACATTATCCACAACCTTCATCAGATTCTCAGAGCTTTCCATGAGCCGCGTCATCGCCTGCACGATCTGCTCTTTGTTCTTGCTGCTGTCATCGGCAGCGCCCCTGCTGACATCGCTGAGCGTTTTGATCTCCTGCGCCACAACTGCAAATCCTTTGCCGACCTCGCCTGCGCGCGCCGCCTCAATGGAGGCATTCAGCGACAGTAAATTTGTCTTAGCCGCCACCTTTGTAATATTTTCATTATTGCCGCCAAGCTGCTCTAAGAGCTCTGTGATCTCTCCAAATGACTTTTTCATATCATCACAGAAATCGACGACTTCCACCATTGCCATACTAATATTCGTACTCTCCTCGGCATTGTTGTTATTGCCGTCGATCATCTCATCTATAGAGACATTCAGGGTGTTGAACTCGCCGTTTGCCTCTGTCACCATAGCGCTGATTGTCTCATTTTTCTGTGCCATCTCCGCATTTTTCTGTTCTACTTCAAAGGAGATTTCCTGTACGCGCTCCTTCTCTTCCTCCGCCAGATTCTTGATATAATGAACACAGCTGTTCTTGTCATTGCAGCCATTATAGATTGCCGTAGCCATATCTGTACAAGTGTTATATCCGCACGCACTGCAATTGATATGCTGCTGTACTGTATTTTTCTTATTCATATCAGCAAAAATATCATTGAGTTCTGACAAGGAAGGCTTCTGGATTGCATTGCCCTTTGATTTATCTGTATACTCCCGCATAAAGTCACGAATGTCAAGGTGTGCAAACTGCCTGTTGAGATTGTGCAGCCGCTGCGCCGGCGACGCCTTGCGCGCCCATGCGCTGCTTCTTCTGCTGGACTTGCTTGCCTCCTTGATGGATTGTAGTTCATAGAGAATATCATCTGTCTTTGCCTTGGACTGTTCTATGCCTGTGCCATAGATGCATCCCTGTGCACAATTGAGCGCATCCACCATAAACGGCAGCTTCTTGCCGCCTAGCACTCTCTCTTTGTAATCCTCGAGAAAATGATACGCATGTTTCTCACCCTCAATCTGGCGGATGAACACTTCCTCCCCGCAGAACCAGTATACATTCTCCTTGAGACCGCCGGGCATGGGATAGATCGAGCCCAGACCGTACTCAATCTCATTCGGCGCCGGGTCTGCCTTGATATTGTGGCTTCTGGCATAGTTTGCCAAATGGTCAAACGTTACATTATAACTCACATACCCTTTGTTTTTGGGATCGCTGATCTCGTCTTTTTTGGCAATGCATGGACTGATAAAGGCCAGCTTATCGGTTATTTTCAAGTATTTCTTCGCATAGATTGCCGCACACATTAGCGGACTCTGTACTGGCACAAGTTTGGGTATCAGCTCAGGTATGTAATGCTCAATGTAATTGACAATTGCCGGACATGGCTGGGAAATCCCACCCTGAAAATGATGTTCTGTGATGTACTTGATATATCCCCATGTCGTGATATCCGCGCCAAAGCTGACGCTGATAATCCGGTTTACGCCTAATTTTTTCAGCCCTCCAAGAATCTTTTTATATTCATTTGGATAGTTTGCCGCAAATGCTGGCGCCCACAGTACTGATAGTTTCTCTCCTTTTGAAAGTGCTGCAAAAAATTCCTCTGTATCATCCACAAATTCTCTTGCATTGTGTTCACATGCATCAAAACAAGCTCCGCACGCAATGCATTTATCACCGTCCACTTCAATTCTCTGTAGTCCTTCCTCTGTCTTGACAGCTTTGTTTGCAGTGATGACTGGACAAACAGAAATGCACTTATTACATCCAATACATTTCTCATTTGTAAAGATTAGCCCCTTCTGATTTCCGTACATAATGTACACATCCTCTCATAATTCATTTTAGATCGTTGTATCTATTTTATCATAAAGTTTGTCTCTCGTACATATTTCTTAAAATTTTAAGTCACTTTTATGATTATTTTGTAACTATTACACACAAGGATTGTTCAAATATTGTTCTTGTTGCTCATATATAGTGCTCTTCTTCTATTTTTTTAGTGCACTTTTTTGCACTTTTTTTACTATGTTTCTATCTTATGTAGGTAATTGTACTATATTTTAGTCAAACTTTCTTAAAATTCTCCTAATCGAGCAGAAAAAAGCCATCTTCCCTGCGCGCCGGGCACCCGTCAGCGCTAGCTGACAATCCACCTTTGGGTGCCCGTGTGCATAAAAAAGAACCTGACTTGCGCTGGTCAGATTCTTTTTAATCTTAAAATGTAATTACATCCTCTCTGGCGCTGAGAATCCCAGCAGATCAATGGCTGTCTCAAGCACATCTCTTGTGAGTGTCAAAAGTGCGATCCATCCTGCCTTCTTTGATGTGTCCTCCTCCGCAAGAATCTTCGTCTCATGATAAAAATGATTAAACGCATTTGCAAGGTCATAAATATACGCACAAATCTTGTGCGGCGCATACTCGTCACATGCCGCCTCCACGCTTGCATTATATTTTGCCAGCGCCATCATCAACTGTTTCTCACTGTCATTGACAGGTGCTTTGATATCAGCGCTTACTGCCTGCACATCCCCGCCGTTCTCCGCATATTTGGCAAGAATTGATTTGATACGCACAATCGTATAGAGAATATAGGGACCTGTATCGCCCTCTGATGAAGTAAAGCGGTCGATATCAAAAATGTAATCTTTGCTTGCCTGATTGGACAGATCGCCATATTTTAACGCGGCAAGCCCTACCACCTGCGCTGTCGCTGCTGCCTCCTCATCTGAGGTCTCACGGCTTTCCTTAATTTTGCGAAACATTTCATCATTGATTTCCCGAATCAGATTTTCAAGCCGCATCACACCGCCCTCGCGCGTCTTAAAGGGCTTTCCATCTGCACCGTTCATTGTACCGAAACCAAGAAACTTTAATTCTGTATCCTCTTGCACCAATTTTGTCTTGCGCGCACAGCGAAAGATCTGCTCAAAATACAGTTCCTGCCGTTTGTCTACCACATAGAGGATTCTGTCTGGCTGTTCTGTCTCCATGCGCATCTTGATTGTCGCAAGGTCTGTGGTATTGTAAAGCGCTGCTCCGTCTGATTTTAGCATAATACATGGCGGAATCTCCTTTGTGTCGGTCTCCTCCTTCACATCAACCACAAGCGCCCCTTCACTTAGATGTGCATAACCGCCTTCTTTCATTGCCTCCACCATTCCCGGTATCATATCATGCACAGCGGACTCACCGTTCCAAAGGTCAAAAGTTACATTTAATTTCTCATAAATTTTCTTTAAATCCGTGACAGAAACGGCGATAATATGCTTCCACAGAGCCCGGTAGCCCGGCACACCGCTTTGCAGTTTATACGTGCAAGCCATCGCATCCGCTTTGTACGCTTCATCCTCCTTGGAACGCTTGCTCGCAAAAGGATAGATTTCCTCTAGCTCTGAAATCGTAAGCGGCGGCTCTGTCGGATATTCTCCATGATAGTTTTCATCAAAATACACAAGCTCCGGTTTCCTGAGCCTCAGCTCATTCATAACCAGTCCCATCGGCTGCCCCCAGTCCCCCATATGAATATCGCCGACAACCGTGTGTCCCATATAACGCGCGATGCGTTTTACGCTCTCCCCGATAATCGCAGAACGCAAATGTCCTACATGCAGCGCTTTTGCGATATTGGGACCACCGTAGTCGATCACGATTTTTGCGGGATTTTTGGACTCTTCCACGCCAAATTTGGCATCAGCGCGCATTTTTTTGAGATAATCTCCCACAAATTCTCTCTCTAATGTCAAATTCAAAAAGCCGGGTGCCACTGCCTCCGCTTTTGCAAACACGGTACTGTCTGCAAGCTTTGCCGCGACATCCTTCGCGATCATAATCGGTGCCTTTTTGTACTGTTTTGCGCCAGCCATCGCGCCATTACACTGATATTCGCACAAGTCCGGGCGGTTTGAGAGCGTCACCTTTCCAAGCGCGCGGTCATATCCCGCCTGTTCAAATGCCTGCATCATTTCATCAGATATCAAATCTAATAGTTTTTTCATTGTTACCTCCCTTTCGAATACACACACCCACAATAATTCTGCCGGTACAGCCCATACTCCGCAGACAGCTCGATGGAGCGCTTATACCCATTTTTCTTCTTGAAATCCGACGGAAGCCACGAAATCTGGTATCGTTCTGCCAATCGCTCGCCAATCTCATTCAATTTTGCAGCGTTCTTTAACGGGCTGATCGTGAGGGTCGTCGCAAAATAGTCATACGCTTGTTTTTTCGCAAGCGCTGCCGTCTTGCCAAGCCGAAGCTCATAGCAGGCAAAACAGCGCTCGCCGCCCTCCGGGCACTGCTCTAAACCCTTCGCTGCCACATAAAAAACTTCGGGTTCATAATCTCCCTCTATAACAGCAATGGGATAGCCGCTGTCCGGCAGTTGATTATAGGCGTTGATCAGACGCTTCTGTTCCTCCACACGTTTTTGATATTCGGCTTCCATCGAAATATTTGGATTGTAATAAAAAACGGTAATCTCAAAATACCGCCTCAGATATTCAAGCACCGAACTGCTGCACGGCGCACAGCAGCTATGCAACAGCAGGCGCGGCACAGTGGTGAGCTGCGCTAATAATTGATCCAGCTCGCGCTGGTAATTTCTTGTGTTCATGCTCACAGCTCCGCAATATTCACCAGCGTCAGCGGGTTGTCGTTCTTGTTTTCTAGGCTTGTCGCAAGCGCCTTTGCGGTATCCAGCGCCGTGATGCAGTTCACGCCTGTCTCGATCGAGGTCCGTCGTATCAGAAATCCGTCTCTTGACTTATCGCGCCCCTGCGTTGGCGTGTCAATCACAAGGTCAATTTTATGCCCCAGTATCAAATCCATCACCGTCGGGGATTCCTGCTGGATTTTATTGACTTTGTTTGCTTTGACGCCTGCGTCATTCAGCGCTTTTGCTGTGCTGCGCGTCGCATAGATCGTATATCCCAGCTTCGCAAACCGCCTGCCGATCTCGATCGCCTCGCCCTTGTCTGCATCCTTCACTGTAATAATCATCCGCTTATGCTTGGGCAGGTCGATTCCTGCACCCAGAAATGCCTTATACAATGCCTCGTTAAAAGTTTTGGCAATGCCAAGACACTCGCCTGTGGACTTCATCTCCGGTCCAAGGCTGATCTCTGCCCCTCTGATTTTCTCAAAGGAGAACACTGGCATCTTCACTGCCACATAGTCCGCCTCTCTCTGTAAACCGGGCTCATAGCCAAGCTCCCGGATGGTCTTTCCAATAATCACTTCTGTCGCAAGGTCCACAATCGGGATGCCTGTCACCTTACTGATATACGGAACCGTTCTCGAAGAGCGGGGATTAACCTCAATCACAAACACTTCCTCGCCGACAGCGATAAACTGAATATTGATCAAGCCCTTCACATGCAGCGCTTTTGCCAGCCGCCTTGTGTATTCGGCAATCGTCTCTTTTACCTGATCGGTGATCGTGTGCGCCGGGTAGACAGAAATCGAATCGCCGGAGTGAACTCCTGTTCTCTCTATATGCTCCATAATCCCCGGAATCAAGATTTCTGTACCGTCACACACGGCATCCACCTCAAGCTCCTTGCCCTGCAAGTACTTGTCTACGAGAATCGGATGGTCCTGCGCAATGCGGTTGATGATCTCCATAAACTCCTCGATCTCCGCGTCGGAAATCGCAATCTGCATGCCCTGCCCGCCAAGCACATACGAAGGTCTGACAAGCACTGGATACCCAAGACGGTTTGCAACCTCCTTCGCCTCCTCGGCTGTATAAACTGTACCGCCCGCCGCGCGCGGAATCTTCGTCTCCTCCAAAATCTTGTCAAAAAGCTCTCTGTCCTCCGCGGCGTCAACATCCTCTGCCTTCGTTCCCAGTATCGGCACGCCCATCTTCATCAGGCTCTCTGTGAGCTTGATCGCCGTCTGTCCGCCAAACTGCACCACCGCCCCATCGGGTTTCTCAAAGTTGACGATGTTCTCCACATCCTCCGGCGTCAACGGCTCAAAATAGAGCTTGTCGGCAATATCAAAGTCGGTGCTGACGGTCTCAGGATTATTGTTGACGATGATCGTCTCATATCCCGCCTTTGCAAACGCCCACGTTGCATGGACAGAACAGTAGTCAAACTCAATTCCCTGCCCGATGCGAATCGGGCCTGAGCCAAGCACCAGCACCTTTTTTGGCGGATTGGTCTCCACTGCCTCGTTGACGCCATCATAACAGGAATAATAATATGGCGTACTTGCCTCAAACTCTGCCGCACAGGTATCAACCATCTTAAACGAAGCCGTCACATGATTCGCATCGCGCATCTGTTTCACCGCGGACTCCTCGATCCCGGCAAGCCGCGCGATCACGCTGTCAGGAAATTCCAGCCGCTTTGCCTCTTTTAACAATTCCAGCGAAAGGGGCTGTGTCTCCAGTACGTGTTCCATCTCCACAAGCACCGCAAGCTTGTCAATAAACCATCGGTCAATCCGCGTAATCTCATAGATGGTATCATAATCAATGCCTTTTCTGAGCGCCTCCGCAATGACATAGATGCGCTGGTCATCGACCTTCTGCATCCGCCGAAGCAGCGCCTCCCTGTCAAGCGCTGAAAAATCATAGCTTCGAAGGCAGTCCACATGCTGTTCGAGCGAGCGGATCGCCTTCATGAGCGCCCCCTCAAAGTTCGTACAGATGCTCATGACCTCTCCTGTCGCTTTCATCTGTGTCGTCAGTGTCCGCTTCGCCGTGATAAATTTGTCAAAAGGAAGCCTTGGCATCTTGACAACACAGTAGTCGAGCGCCGGCTCAAAGCTTGCGTAGGTCTTGCCTGTGATGGCATTTTTGATCTCGTCGAGCGTGTAGCCGAGTGCGATCTTTGCGGCAACCTTGGCGATCGGATAGCCTGTCGCCTTGGATGCGAGCGCAGAGGAACGGCTCACGCGGGGATTCACCTCGATTACACAGTACTCAAAACTCGTCGGGTGCAGCGCAAACTGCACATTGCATCCGCCTGTGATATTTAACTCGGAAATAATATTGAGCGCCGAAGTCCGAAGCATCTGATATTCTTTGTCACTCAGCGTCTGCGAAGGCGCCACGACAATACTGTCTCCTGTGTGGACGCCGACCGGATCAATATTTTCCATATTACATACGGTGATACAGTTCCCCGCGCTGTCGCGCATCACCTCGTACTCTATTTCCTTCCAGCCAGCAATACAGCGCTCGACCAGCACCTGTCCCACGCGGGAGAGCCTGAGTCCATTTTCAAGGATTTCTTCTAATTCAAGCTGGTTGTGCGCGATGCCGCCGCCGCTGCCGCCAAGTGTATACGCCGGGCGCAGCACCACTGGATAGCCAATCGTATTGGTAAACGCCACGCCATCCTCGACATTCTCAACGACAAGAGACGCCGCGCAGGGCTCGCCAATCTTTTCCATCGTGTCCTTGAATTCCTGCCGGTCCTCCGCTTTTCGGATTGTGGCGGCGGTTGTGCCAAGGAGCTTTACATTATGAGAAGCCAGAAATCCGCTCTCCTCCAGCTCCATGCCAAGATTGAGCCCTGCCTGACCGCCCAGCGTTGGCAGTATCGAATCTGGTTTTTCCTTCTCAATAATCTGCTCTAAGACGCTTGCTGTCAGCGGCTCGATATAAACTTTGTCAGCAATGTCACGGTCTGTCATGATCGTCGCCGGGTTTGAATTTACAAGCACCACCTCGATGCCTTCCTCTTTGAGCGAACGGCACGCCTGTGTGCCGGCATAGTCAAACTCCGCAGCCTGTCCAATGACGATAGGGCCTGAACCGATCACCATTACTTTTTTAACATTTGGATTCTTAGGCATTATCTTGACACCTCCTTTTTTGCAAGATTTTGAGCATGATTCATTCTGTCAATAAAACGGTCAAACAGATAGCCGGAGTCCTGCGGGCCACAGCACGCTTCTGGATGAAACTGGACAGTAAAAATATTTTTTCCTGTGTAATCAAGCCCCTCATTGGTCCCGTCATTGACATTGATAAATGCGGGGGTTGCCACACTTTTGTCCAGCTTGTCGGTGTCCACCACATACCCGTGATTCTGCGAGGAAATATACACTCTTCCCGTGGCAAGATCTTTGACTGGATGATTGCCGCCTCTGTGCCCATATTTCATTTTGTAAGTGTCTGCCCCTGTCGCCAGCGCCATGAGCTGATGCCCTAAGCAGATCGCAAAAATAGGAATGTCTGTATCATACAGCTTCTTGATTTCCGCGATGATCGCGGTACACTCTTTCGGGTCTCCGGGTCCGTTCGAGAGCATGATGCCGTCAGGACTGGATGCGATGATCTCTGATGCCGGCGTTGTCGCTGGATAGACCGTCACATCACACCCTCTTATTTTGAGGGAATAGGCGATATTATCCTTTGTGCCAAGGTCAAGGAGCGCCACCCGTTTGCCAATGCCATTCAAAGTTTTGACAAGCGACGGTTTTTTCTCCCGCTCTCCTGCCTCATACGCAGCCTGCACAAACTTTGCGCTCCCAGAGAGTGCGCCGTTTTCGGAGAGATCCCGGGAACCTTTTAGCTCATACTTTTCTTTGCAGGTAACTTTCTCAACAACTTTGCCTGTTGTGTAGGCTTTTAATCTTGGAAGCACCTCCTCGAGTCTGTAGTGTGCATCTGTTGTTATCATACCGTTCATCGTGCCCTTTTTGCGCAAAATCTTTGTGAGCGCTCTGGTGTCAATGCCCGCAATCCCCGGTACGTTATTCTCTTCTAAAAACTGCTGAATGGAAAAATCTGCTCTGAAATTGCTGAAATTCCTAGATAATTCCCGAACAATGAATCCGTCGGGCCAAGGTTTCTTAGACTCCATGTCATCCTTGCAGATGCCATAGTTTCCGATCAATGGATAGGTCATGCACACTGCCTGTCCTGCATAGGACGGGTCAGTGAGCACTTCAAGATATCCTGCCATAGAGGTATTAAAAACGATTTCACTGACTACTTCCCTGTCGGCACCGATCTGAATCCCCTCAAATACGGTGCCATCCTCCAAAATTAAAAACGCCTTCATCTTATCACCTGTGCTTTCTTTCTCATAATCGGTTTATTATATCACAAGAAATTATGGCATTCAAGATTTTCTTTTACATGATTTTTACATCATTCCTTTTAACTGTGCAAACAAGTCCAAGTCACTCTGTGTAACCTTCATGTTTGTGTTGTACTCTTTGCCCTCCGGGCTTGTGACCTTGACCTCAATAATGGTGCCGTCTGCGATCGCTTCCTGCCCCACTGCCTGCATAAAAGGCATAAACTTGGGGTGGTTTTTGTTGAACGTGTCCCATGCCCCCTTAAATTTCATAATTGCTGTAAAATCCATCATACGCTCCATCTCCTTTTGATTCTTCATGAATAATTGTGAAAATACAGTAAAAAAGCACCACGCGGTGGTGATACTTCTCTCCTATGTACTATATCAGGTAATTAACACTCTTCTCGTCCAGATTCTGCGCCGTCATGGCAGCCTTTGCTTCGTCTGTCTGAAATCTGTTAATATAGAAGGAATACTTCATTCTGCACTCAAAATGCCCTTTTTTCATCTCCCTCACTTTATCAACTTTGATCAGATACGAAACTCCCTCTTTTAAAAAGGCTTTTTCAATCGTCTTCTTCACTGTCTCATCATAAGTTTCTGCAAAAGCGACTTCCCGCCCCTGATTTTTCTCTGCCATTCCCGTCACATCCTTTATACTGATATACTATTATAGTATAGACCGAAATGGAAAAAAAGTACAATTGACATATTTACTAATAAATACTTTCTTATTGATTTATTTTTTGTAACAATCTTGTGATAATCCATCCATATTCTTAACAAACTCTTTATAC
>VSNR01000139.1:0-9504 GCA_009774345.1 Lachnospiraceae bacterium
GAACATCATGCCCTTTTCTTTACTTCCATACCGAGCACTGCAAACAGAGATTTGTTTGACATAGAGCTCACCGAGCAAACCTATGCGGACGGAATATCGGCAGTTTCCTTTGAGCTGAGCGATGGGACGCGCTGTCGCAGCGTGGACAGCCTCCCAGTGTTTACCGCTGATATTTCCGAAATTCCCCTTCACAGCAGTGAAGCCGCATGGTATCGTATCGGGGAAGATATGAGCGGAAAGAGTATCGTTGTCGAACGACCTGACAACTCCGCTGTATTCGTCTACAACAAGTTCCGTGAGCTGCTGTACAGCACCCACATCAAGGACGCAAGCAACACCATTGATCTTCCGCCGGACGGCTATATCGCTTTTACAGGTGAAACCGGTGGCAGTGTGAAAATATTCAAGTAAAAATAGCTCCTTGTCTTTTGCCGACAATACGGAACTGTAGAAAAATAACTGACACATCTTGACTTGGCTATTTCTCCGATTGTGAATGCCAAAAAGCCTCGCCGTAGCCCGCTACGACTACGTTTTTTGACAATTGCATTAGCAATTTAACCTCGAAGAAATATCCTGCGCAATCTGTATCAGTTATTTTCCTACAATTCCTACCCGATACGAATTGATAATGTCCTGCTCCGTATCGGGTTTTCATCATACTCAAAAAACGCGCTCAGGCTGATGTCAAACCCTTTGCAGTTTCTATCACTCCCTACTCATATTCCCACGGTATTTCATTGAAACATTTGTAAAACTCGCTATTATTCCAATCGGTCACCGGACGATAATCATAGGCAACTCCACCTATATGAAAATTCGGGCAACTGTCTGTAGCCATAGACAGCTTCACTACGTCCCCGTTTGCCAATATCAATTCCAAACAGGCGCATTGTGTTCCGCACTCTGTCCCGCCATACATATATTCCGCATTACGAAACCACGCTTCAAACTTTTGCAGAGTCTTGTCATCTGTAATGGTCTGACTATACAGTTTGCCGCCAGTAAACATAGACTTAACATCTAACTTCGCAGATACAATATCTTTTATATCAGAAACATCATAATTTTGATAACCTATTTCCTCTGTCAACATCGTCTGGATATCGTCACATAACTTAGGCGCTTCTATAAAGCACTCCTTCAATCCCTTTTCGTCATCATAAGTATAATACAAGTACCCTCCTTCAAACACTCGTATTTCCATATCGTTATAGATGATCTGCCAGCCTTTTTCTTTATGACCTTCCCAACGTTTGTCAAACGGCTGCCCTTCCAAATCCAGCGCCTCTACTTGTGCTGACAGCCATTCCTGATCTTTATCCGTAGGAATATAATAATAATAAGCATACTCCGCTATCATGGCAGGCTGTACTTTTATACATACCTTGTCGGATTCCGGCTGTTCATAAAGCATGATATTCTGTATCGTATCATTTTCTTCCTGCATTTCCTCACTCGGCATCTGTTCTGTGGATGGGCTGTTTACAGATTCATACACGTCCTTATTTTCATCTATCGGATTCTGTAACTCCACGTCTCCTTTTGTGGGATTCGTCAAAAAGCATACCGCCAATATTACGAATACTGCTGCCGTTGCCATCATAATCCATACTGTCGGTTTTTTATAATTCAATACGGATTTCACTCTCTCCTTTACTCCCACTTCCCCGAAAGCCAACGGACACACCATAACCAGACTCCTCTGTCCTGCACAGGATAACAACACTTTCGCATACTCTTTTTTCTCATGGAATGTCATATTTTTGGCTGCTTTTTCATCACATGCCAGTTCAATGTCCTTGCAGAGCAGGGAATATGCCACCCAGCAAAGAGGATTAAACCAATGGATACACAACAATAAATAACCCAGCGCTTTCCACCAATGGTCTTTCCTTTTAAGATGTGCAGATTCATGTGCAAGAATATAATCCATTTCTCTCTCACGCAGTGCAGAAGAAAAATAAATCCTTGGTCTGAAAATTCCCAAAATAAATGGCGATTTTACGGCATCACAAATGTAAATATTTTCCCTGACACATACCGCTTCATTTACAAGTTTATGCAGCTTTACAACACTGCCCATTGCACAGATGATTAATAAAACCATACCACAGCACCAAACAAGACCGGCAGCAAATGTAACTACCTGCAATGGAGCCACGCTATCTGATTCATTATACGCAAAAGTTTCTGTCAGCATTGGGTTTATTGTATTTTGCACAATCGTCAGGCGGCTGTCTATGGACGGTATATCATTTCGTACCTCCCCTTCCACAACCGCACTGGATTTTATAGGTTCTGTACTCGACAGTATACTGAACGGACTTTCAATGGAAAACGGACAGATCAGCCTGATTGCTACTACGCCCCATAACAGACAATTCATCCATTTGGGAATTTTTCTAAATAACAGCCTGATACATAAAACTGCCAATATGAACCATCCGGCAGTGATACTCATATTGAGTACTTTCAGAAATACAGCGCCCATACCCTTTACTCCTCTGCCCTGTCAATCATACTGCGGATTGCTTCCGCTTCATCCGCTGTAATCTTGGAACCCTGCATAAATGCCGCAATAAATGCCGGAAGCGACCCCGCAAAGGTATCTTCCACATATTGTCTGCTCTGCATGGAATAAAATTCATCTCTGGAAATCACAGCAGTTACCACGCCATTTTCATTACGAAACAATCCTTTGTCTATTAACCTCCGCAGTACATTATGCGCCGTTGTTCTCTTCCAGTTAAATTCTACCGCTGTCATCTTGACCAGTTCAGACGAAGTAACCGGCTCATGCGCCCAAATCATATCTGCATATCGTGCCTCAATAACACCCAGTTGTATTTCTGCCATATATTACCTTCTCCTTTCACAGACCACTCACAGTAGTCTTTGTTACAGACTACACCAGACAGTCTCAAATGTCAAGATAAAACTCTCATGAAATGTTTCTGCTTTGCGCCTTTTGTAGCAAACTGGTGTTTTCATAACATACTCTGTAGAAACGAAAAAAGGGCTTGTAAAAACCCTTTTCACTGATTTATTCACTCAGGAACATATCTATACCGTTTGCAATGCCATCAACTATTTTATACTGGTATTCCTCCGTTGCAAGCAGCTTATCCTCATTTGGATTTGTCATATAACCCATCTCCACAATCGTGACAGGAAGCTGACACCAGTTAATACCGCTCATCGTATCCGTTTTCCTCAAATAATGTACACACTTTTAACCGCCCCTTCCTTTTTGTTTTCTCTATTTTTATGTTATTCGTTGCCACCAGGGCACGCACGACATCTTCATCAACGGTATGGGAATCTTCATATTCCTGTGTCTTTTCCAGTCGCTGTTTCTTATCTAACGATGCATTATATACCAGATTTAACAACTGGAACAAATCCCTGTTATCTGCATTTTTAAACTGTAGTGTATTATTCACTACTTCCACAAGGTGCATTGGATAATTACCGACAAATGGCTTGATTTCATCTGGAATATTCAGTACCCCATGTAAATCTTTTGCACCGTCCCATGCTTTCTCACCATAATAAATAACCACTGTGACTACAGACAGAAACTTATCTTCTTTTCTCATGTGCGAAAGATATTCGTCTTCAGTCATTCCTTTGAATAACTTCCCTCCCGTCAAACAGCACTGCATTAAAGAAATCTGCAAACCGTTCATTATTTTTCCAGTATTCTTTAAGAACTGCATCCGGCTTTAATCTTTTTCCCATGTGTTTCATACTCCTTAACTGCCTATATGCTAATATCTTCCTATATTTTTATTATGCTGTACAGAAATGCAGCTATTCAATACTTATCCCTGAAAAATCAATTTCAAAATCCTCATAGATTCCAGCTTTTACCTTATCTGCAAAAGAATATTCTTCAAATGTATCCTGTTCAAAATTGTAAACCATGATCAATTGTTTCATCGGATCAACAATCCAATACTCCTTAACCCCTGCTGTATGTGCGAGAAAATTACTTGCAGCATACATCAATACACTATATAATATAGAAAAGGAAGGTGATTCTCAATGAATACAGCAGTAGCAAAGCAATTAGACGATTATTCAATTGAAGATATCTATAATTTGCCAGATGGTCAAAGGGCGGAACTAATTGACGGTGAATTGTATATGATGGCGACGCCTGGCAGGGAAAATTATATTTAGTACCCCTGCCAATATTTGCAAGAATACCCCTATGCTGCCATGTCTGGCAACATTCTAATTCAACTGAATTATAATTTCAATACATATTTCAACTTTTATCTACAAAATACTGCCTTACACAGAAAAAACACCCAGCAACTGCTAGAGTGATTTTAACCGTTAACGCACCAGCCTGAACTAATCTACCCCTATTATAAGCGACAGAGAACCGCCTGAAGCCCAAGAACCGTGTATAATGCCTGCATCATCAACCGTAAAAATATCGCCTGCAAGCTTTGGCGTATATGGGTCGTCCAAATCACTCAGCAGTTCCAGCCTGCTGCCCTTGGGATACAACCCACGATACCGTTCAATGTCCGTCATCTCAACGCTCCCCCTCATATTCTGGCAGAACCCTTACATTTATCATGGTATAGATAATCCTGTCTACAACAGTGTCCATAGACAATAAAGATATCAGCTTTTTCTCTATCAAAGGAATGTCACTCTCTAAAATAGAATCAAAATTGCCATCAGAATCCTGGCTCCAAACCTGATTCCTCTCCCGATTCTAACTCTCCTGCCTTTATGACCCCTGCTACCCCGTCTAAACTCCCAGACAAGGGACTTGTCTCCCCGAAAACAGCCCTGCCCTCAATTTTGTTTGTCTCTATCCCTAAATTACAAAACAGGAGCAGCTTCAAGCTCCCCCTGTAAAAACCTTTAAAAACTACTATTTAATTTTGACTATCGTCTTTTCCATCGAGATATTTACAAAAAGCACGCAAGTCCTTCATACCCTGAAGATAACTTAACTTTTCTATATGATATGCCGTATTGCTGACTGCAAGGAAATACTCGTTCAGCTTCTCCAACGGCTCACCTTCAAGGTTTTCCTTCAGCCACTCATATGACTTCTGTTCTTCCTCGACAGACTGCCTGTACCCCTCGTTTTGCGCAAGGATTTCTGTAATCCTGTCCATCATGGCGGTTTCTATCTCTTTTTCTATACCCCTATCACTCATTTAACAATACCTGCCTCTCATATTTAAACAAATTATACTTAAAGCATTAAGTATAGTCAACGAATTAACTATGTTATTTTAAACAGGGGTGATAACATGATATCTTATGAACCTTTCTACCAGACGCTGTTAAAGAAAAACATGACAATCTACCATCTGATATACAAAGAGGGGATGTCTGCCAATACATTCCAGCGCATGAAGAATGGAAAAGCCATCACGACACAGACCCTCGACACGCTCTGCTATATACTGGACTGCGAGGTTGAGGATATCATCAGGCATGACAAGACACAGTGACGTGACATCAATCTTCTTCCCTGTATTCTATGCATTTCAGAAAAGCCAGCATGTCCGTCATACCCTGCTTATAACTGAGGGTTTCCACAACCTCCTGCGTAGATCCTACCATTCGCCACGTCTTTCAGAAAATACTACCTCTAAACGTTCATAAATATCCATCGCTACCCCTCCTGACTGTCATAGTATAGACTCTAGTCTTGATACTTGCAAGTACTATTTTTCAAGTCGGTACCCCAACAAAAGCCTTTTAAAGTCAAGCTCCGAGATGTAAATTTAGTTACCAAGCTACCCCTGTAATATCAGGACAAAAAAGAAGCAGGCTATCTTTATAAGATTTCCTGCTCCCATTTATGCACACGGGCACCCAGATGAAATTTGTCAGCAGAAGTTGACGATTGCCCGGCGCGCGAGTAGGAGAGAAGGTCATTCCCCTGCTCGATTTGAAACTCTAACTGATAGGCTGATATACAAACCTCAACCTCTGTTCTTACACACTTACCCCAAATATGCTGAGGATTTACCTTTATGATACCCCTTTGACGGCTTACAGCAACAAACCGTCTTTTCCCTCTGTTTTATTTTGCTGATATTTTCCAAGAATGCCCTAAAATCAAGGGTTTCAGCCCTCCTGATTTAAGCGGCTTAAGCGGATAGCCTGGTCGGCGGCAATACACGCGTCAATAATCTCCTGTATGTCCCCATTCATCACCTTGTCCAGCTTGTAGAGTGTCAGGTTGATGCGGTGGTCTGTCACGCGCCCCTGCGGAAAATTGTAGGTGCGAATCTTCTCAGAGCGGTCGCCTGTGCCAATCTGGCTCCTGCGCATCTCCGCCTCGGCATCGTGGCGCTGCTGCTGTTCGATGTCATACAGCTTTGCTTTTAACAATGCAAACGCCTTCGCTTTATTTTGTAATTGCGACTTTTCTGTCTGGCTGTAGACCACAATTCCTGTTGGATAATGTGTTAAGCGCACCGCAGAGTCCGTCGTGTTGACGCACTGTCCGCCGTTTCCAGAAGCGCGCATCACGTCGATGCGAATATCCTTGTCCTCGATCACGATATCAATATCATCGTCAACCTCCGGCATCACTGCCACACTGATTGTGGACGTATGAATCCGCCCGCCGGATTCCGTCTCCGGCACACGCTGTACACGATGTACACCTGACTCATATTTCATGACAGAGTATGCACCCTGTCCCGATATCATAAAGGTAACGCTCTTCATTCCGCCGATGCCAATCTCCTCACACTCCACCAGCTCCACCTTCCAGCGTCTGCCCTCTGCAAAGTGCACATACATTCGATAAATTTCCGCTGCAAAGAGCGCTGCCTCATCGCCGCCCGCACCCGCGCGGATTTCCACGATGACATTCTTGTCATCATTCGGGTCTTTGGGCAGGAGCAGAATCTTCATCTGCGTCTCAAGCTCCTCGATGCGTTTCTTGGCATCGTTTAGTTCTTCCTTGAGCATTTCTTTCATTTCCTCGTCGCTCTCCGAGTCAAGCAGTGACAGCGAATCCTCCACCGTCTCATTACATTTCTTATACTCCTTGTATGCCTCCACAAGCGGCGTCAAGTCGCTCTGCTCTTTCATCAGTGCACGAAAACGCTTCTGGTCCTCCGTGACTGTCGGCTCGTTGAGCTCATTTAAGATTTCCTCAAAACGATGAAGTAAATCTTCCAGTTTATCAAACATATAAATCCTCCTATCTTACACTTCCGCAGACTACCCTGTCCAGCCCTGCATAGTCCTGTAAAACCTCCACTTGGACAAACCCCGCTTCCTGCATCAGACGAGCCACTGCCTCGCCCTGTCCGCAGCCAATTTCAAACAACAACACTGCCCCTCTGCGCATATGCGCCGGCGCTTCTGCAAGTATCCTTCTGTAGAACTGCAAGCCATCCGCCCCGCCGTCAAGCGCACAGAACGGCTCGTGATCGCGCACCTCAGGCATCAGCGTGTCAATCACCGCAGTCTCAATATAGGGCGGATTGGACACCACCATGTCAAAAAGCCTGTCCGGCGTGCGCTCCGACACAAAATCCGCCAGCGGTCCAAACAGATCTCCCGCCAAAAACACTGCATCCAAGCCTAACTTCTCTGCATTTTCCCGCGCCGTCTTTAGCGCCTCTTCGGAAATGTCAATACCGACACCCTCGCATTCGTTACTGTACTTTAACAGACTCAGCAAGATACATCCCGAGCCTGTGCAAAGATCTAATATGCGCATTCCATCGCCAAGATGGCGCATCGCCTCCTCCACAAGAATCTCTGTATCCTGCCGGGGAATCAACACATGTTCATTGACCTGAAAAGAAAGTCCCATAAACTCCTGTTCGCCAGTGATATGCTGCAACGGGATTCTCGATGCCCTTTTTTCAATGACCATTCTGTAAAACTGCTCTTCCATACTGTTCCGCTCACGGTCTGCATACAGAATCAGCTCATTCCGGTCTGCGTGGCAGACATATTCAAGCAAAAGCCTTGCATCCAGTCCGGCCTCTGCAATCCCTGCCTCTGACAGTCTGCTTTTTCCGTACTCGTATAATTCCCTGTACGTCATAAATCCTCTTCCTCAAAAGCGTCGTTCGTATACCCAAAGTTCTCAACCAGATACGCTTTCCAGTCAAACACCGCCTCCACAGAAGCGATGGCAACCTTGACCATCTCCTCGTCCGGCTCCTTGGTCGTCAGCCGCTGCATCCACATGCCCGGCGCTGATAAGATGCGGATCAAGATGTTATCGCACCTTCCCGCCAGCCGTATCAGCTCATAAGAAATCCCTGCAATCACAGGAATCAGCAATAATCTCAACGCCAGCTTTAACGCCATATTATCCACCCGTATAAAAAAGAACACAATCACGCTGACAAGCACGACGAACAGCAAAAAACTGGTGCCGCAGCGCTTGTGCTGTCTGGAACTGCGCATGACATCCCTGACATTGAGCGGCCGCCCGCGCTCGATACAGTTGATACATTTATGTTCCGCACCGTGATACATATACAGTCGGCGGATGTCCTTCATCAGCGAAATCGCAGCGATGTATCCCACAAAGATCAGAATGCGGAATACGCCTTCGAGTATTGCAACAAGGCTGGCATTTCTGATATATTTTCCCAGCAGATCAGACAGCCAGAATGGCAGCAGCATAAAAAGCGCCACTGCGATGATGACAGAGATCACTACGGTGATACCCATCATGATATCCTCTGACTTGCTCTCCGATGCTTTTTTATCCGTCTTCTGTGCGGTTTCGTCCTCCTCATAAAAGGACGCCGAGTGCATTGTCACCCTCATTCCCAGAATCAGGGAATCAACAAAGGCAAAAACGCCCCGTATCAGCGGCAGTTTTGCAAATGCCTTGTCCCCGCAGACTCCCTTATATTCATCAACCTGTACATCTATTTCTCCGTCCGGCTTGCGCACTGCCACTGCGTATTTTGCGTTGTTTTTCATCATCACGCCTTCTAAGACAGCCTGTCCTCCTATGCCGGAATACTGTGTTTGTCTCTTTCTTGCCATCGCATCCCATTTCCTTTCCGCGCGTAATCGAGTAGGGAAGAGCCATCTTCCACTACTCGCGCGCCGGGCACCCGTCAGCTTCTGCTGACAAATTTCATCTGGGTGCTCGTGTGCAATCGAGCAGGGGAATGACCTTCTCTCCTACTCGCCGCGCGCCCCATGCGCTGCCTTAGCGGCATATTTCCTTTGCATGGGGCTGCGCATAATAAGAAAGGTTGAGATAGTCTTTACCTCAACCTTTTTTCCGCTACTTATTTGCTTTCTACGCCGTACTTTCTATTGAACTTATCAATACGTCCACGAGCTGCCGCAGTCTTCTGCTGTCCTGTGTAGAATGAATGGCATTTTGAACAAACTTCCACGTGGATTTCAGGCTTTGTAGACCCTGTCACAAAGGTGTTCCCGCAGTTGCAGGTAACGGTTGCCTGATGGTAATTTGGATGGATTCCTTCTCTCATTGTTTTCACCTCTCTATAGTTA
>VSNR01000139.1:9514-11578 GCA_009774345.1 Lachnospiraceae bacterium
CCATTTTCATTTTTAACTTGTCTTTATAAACAGCTTTTTTAGTATAGCATAGCTTTTTGAGATGCGCAAGTATTTTCTATATAAATTTCATCTTTTTCACAGTTTCTACAAATTCCATGTTATTTTTGGTGCGGTAGAACATGTCTAAGATCTTATCGACTGCCTCGTCAGACTTGAGTCCATTCAGCGCCTTGCGCATCACATTGATCGCCTCAAGCTCATCTGCTGTCAGCAGCAGATCTTCGCGCCTTGTGCCGGACTTTGGAATGTCAATCGCCGGGAACACCCTCTTTTCAGAAAGCTTTCTGTCAAGCACCATCTCCATGTTGCCCGTTCCCTTGAATTCCTCATACACCACATCATCCATCTTGGAGCCTGTCTCTACCAGTGCCGTCGCCAATATGGTCAGGCTTCCGCCCTCGCGCATATTTCTCGCCGCCCCGAAAAACCGCTTTGGCATATGCAGCGCTGCCGGGTCAAGTCCGCCAGAGAGTGTGCGGCCGCTGGGCGGTACCGTGAGATTGTATGCGCGCGTCAGTCTGGTGATGCTGTCTAATAAGATGCAGACATCCTTGCGGTGCTCCACAAGCCGTTTTGCGCGCTCGATCACCATCTCGGCAACCCGCTTATGATGCTCTGGCAGCTCATCAAAGGTTGAGTAGATCACCTCGACATTCGGTCCCTGTATCGCCTCTTTGATGTCTGTCACTTCCTCCGGGCGCTCATCAATCAACAAAATAATCATATGCATGTCGGGCGCATTTTTCAGGATGGACTTTGCCACTTCCTTTAATAAGGTCGTCTTGCCTGCCTTGGGCGGCGACACGATCATGCCGCGCTGTCCCTTGCCAACCGGGCTCATCAAATCCATAATGCGCATTGCCACACTCGCCCCCGGCGTCTCAAGCCGGATGCGCTGATCTGGGAAAATAGGTGTCATGTCCTCAAAATTGCGCCTTCTGGTGGCAAGCTCTGGCGGCAGTCCGTTTACTTTTTTCAGATATAACAGTGCACTGAACTTCTCGTTCATCGTCTTGATGCGCGTATTTCCCTCGATAATATCACCGGTGCGCAGTCCAAAGCGGCGGATCTGGCTCGGCGCCACATACACATCATTCTCGCCCGGCAGGAAATTATCGCTTCTGATAAACCCAAAACCATCCGGCATGACTTCAAGGATTCCCCTCGCTGTGAGACCGCTGTCTAGCTCTGACGGAAATTTCTCATCTGAAGATCTGCCCTCTGTCTGCTCCCTCGCGGGGCGCTCTGACGGTCGTTCCGCCGGACGCTCCGTCTGCCGCTCCGGCATGACTTCTGTCTGCTGCCGCGATTCCGCAGCCTGCTCCTTTGCAGGACGTTCACTGTTCTCAGCACTCTGTCCTTCGGCATTCTGCGGCTTTGCCGGTTTGTTCCTGCGCTCATTCTTATTCGCTGCTGTGGCAAACGAAGGCTCTTTCATCCCGCGGAGCACAGGCTTTGGCTCTACGTCCTTTCCCGCCTCCTTGTCCTTCTCATCCTCCTCGAGCATCAGTTCGACCAACTCCGCCTTTTTCAGTCCGCTTATGCGCTTCATGCCGCGTGACTTTGCAATTGCCCTCAGCTCAGCAAGTGCCAGTGATTCGTATTTTTCCCTCATAAAATGTACCAGTTTTTACCTTTCTTCATTATAAATTGTATTCCCCATACCTTTCACAGTGTATAAGGATATATTTCTATGAAATAATACCTTGCCGAAAATGACATGGATTCCCCTTTCTGATATAAGACAGCAAGCTCTTTAATCTCAATCATCTCAAGCCAGTCCAGATCAAAACGCACATAATAAACCGCTTCATCCACATCTTCACAGATTCCCGCAAAAACAACATCCTGACCATCAATATACACTGCTCCATCACACCTCTGCGCAGCCACGCAAAAATGTCCTGTCGTACCCCTATTTTGTCAATATCAATCTCTATATACGGAAAACATTGTGAAATGCTGTCATAAAACAGATGTAAGTTCAAGATTTTATTATGTTCTAAGTTTACTGTTTACTCCGTCCAGCAACGGATAATAACA
>VSNR01000014.1:0-8086 GCA_009774345.1 Lachnospiraceae bacterium
ATGTGCGGCATGCAAAGTCTAAATCAGGCGCATTTAATCTGCATGGAGCTGGTGCATCTAATTCGCTGGACAACAATTGATGATGAAATCATGGAAACGGTAAAGAAAACACTGGTAAGCATGGAGGTATAAAACTGGAAATGAATGTGATTTTTTTGCATGGTTTAGGGCAATCCCCCTCAAGCTGGAATGAAACAATTTCATACCTGCCCAAAGATGTAAAAGCATCCTGCCCGAACTTGTTTGATTTCAATACAACATCAGACAGCGCACTAACATACAAAAATATCTATCTTTCCTTTGAAAAATATGTTAAAACGTTTTCAGAACCTGTAACGATTTGCGGCATTTCACTCGGTGCGGTTCTGGCATTAAACTATAGCATAAACCATGCTGAAAAAGTTCAGTCTTTAATATTGATTGCACCACAATACAAAATGCCAAAGCTGCTCTTAAAATTTCAAAATAGTTTATTCCGGGTCATGCCGGAAAAATCTTTTTTGGGAAGCGGCATAAAGAAACAAGATATGATTCATCTGACCAGTTCAATGATGACATTAAATTTTGAGCAGGATTTAAAAAATATATTGTGTCCGACTTTGATACTTTGCGGGAAGCATGATTGGGCTAATATGAAAGCTGCAAAGGCACTGGCAAAAAATATTTTCACTTCTCAATTATGTTTAATTGATAATGCCGGGCATGAAATAAACATGACGGCTTCTAAAAAGTTGGCTGATGCTATGAATTGTTTTTATAAAAGAACCACTGCATAAACCATGCACCGCCCTATATGGGAGGGGATGACTATTGTAATTCCCTATCCCGTGTGCTATAGTTGCTATTAGTAAATAGTAGAATAAGAAACGATAGGAGAAAATACCATGTTACGATTGGAAAAAATAAATGGACATAATGTTTGGGACATTCTTAAATTAAAGGTAGCAGAAAATCAAAGGCATTTTGTTGCAAGCAATGACAAAAGCATTATTGAAGCTTATACAACAATTACAGGAAATGGTTATGCCTTCCCTTTTGGTATTTATGAAGATAATACCCCTGTTGGCTTTTTGATGATTGGTTTTGATACAGATGACTACTGGGATGATGCCCCGCCTGTGGCAACCGGCAACTATAATCTCTGGCGATTGATGATAGACGAAAAATACCAGAATAAAGGCTATGGACGAGAAGCGGTCAGGCTCGCATTGGACTTCATTAAGACGCTTCCTTGCGGCCGTAGTGAATATTGCTGGCTGTCTTATGAACCTGAGAATGAGGTTGCCCGCCGTTTGTATCATTCGTTTGGTTTTGAGGAAACAGGTGAAAAGGATTGTGATGAATTAATTGCTGTGTTGAAGCTGAATTTGGAATAACACACATACAGGAAAAGAAAATGATACGAAAAGCAGGGAAAATGGATTTAGAAATACTGGCAAATTTAGCGGTACAAATGTGGGACCACCACTCTGTCAGTGAGTTGGCTGCTGAGTTCTCAGAAATTATTTCAAAAGGGAAATCTCAATTCTTTCTGAAATATAAAAATGATATTCCGATTGGTTTTGCTCAATGCCAGTTGCGATATGATTATGTAGAGGGAACAAGGACAACTCCTGTCGGTTACTTAGAGGGAATTTTTATAAAAGACGGCTATCGGAATAAGGGGTATGCGAAAGAACTTTTATCGGAATGTGAAGCATGGGCAAAATATAACGGTTGTCAAGAGTTTGCCAGTGATTGTGAAATAGATAATATAGCTAGCTTTCACTTCCATAAGGCTATGAATTTTACAGAAGCAAATAGAATCATTTGTTTTACTAAGGAACTGTAAAATTCCTGTTTGCATCAATACATCTCAAAAAACATAGGCGTAGCGGGCTGCGGCGAGGCTGTTTGCCAATTGATTTCGCAATTTGTAATCGAACAAATAGACAAGTCAGTTCCTAAGAGAGGAGGACACACGAATGAATGTAAAAACATATGAAATAAATGCCGTATCCTATCAGATACGAATAATAAAAGAAAGCGATTTGGACAGCTTATTGCTGGTTAAAAATGATGTTTCGGTACACATGGACAGATTCCAGCAGCAGGATGGCGGCAAGGCTGTTTATTTCGGCGCGTTTATCAATAACCTTGCTGTCGGATATGTACTGTTATCTTTGGAGAACAAAGAAGATGTGATGGCATATACAAATCATGAAAAATGCGCGGATATGATTGACCTGCTTATCATAGCGCCTTTGCGGAATTATGGCATCGGTTCCCGGCTGGCGCTGGCGTGTGAGGAATATTGCAGGGAAAATGAAATCCCCTATCTGGGACTTGATGTGAATCCGGCAGACAACCCCGCAGCCCAAAGACTATATGAACGATTAGGCTACCATACAGTAGGCGCACTGCACCTAGACGGCGTATATGACTACACAGACTCACAGGGAATCCAAGGTAAATACGAAGATTGGTGTATTGATATGATAAAACCAATGTAGCCTTGTATTCACTATCATATAATAATTTCGGAAAGTCAGCGATACTGTCCCGGGCAAATCGCGCGGGGTGGTATTGGATGCCCATATTTTGCTCGTATTCATTTTATCGAACGAAACTTCGCCCTTTGAGGTCAGCCACCGCATAAGGAAATTAACACAATCCGTCTCAGATAATTACATTCCTAAATCAACTCTAACATCCTCAAAAACATCGGCAAGTGTCATACAAATATGTGGAAATGCCCGCAGTTTTATGATGGTTTCTGCGTTGTAATGCTCGTTATTCTTATCACTTTCTAAGATATAGCTGTTGACCAGCTCATACTTGCCATCATTGAGATAATAGATCTGTATACCGCACTCCCTGGGGGATACGATCCAGTATTCAAGTACACCTGTGGTCTCGTAGATATCTTTCTTGACGGATAGATCCCGCATGGCTGTTGAAGGGCTCAGGGTTTCCACAACAAACTTGGGGACGCCAGTATAGCTTCCACCTTTTATTTTGTTTCTGTCACACACGATCATGATGTCGGGGATGACATAATCGTCATTTTTTTCAGGTTGAAATTTGAAGTCCAGATTTTCCATAAACACAAGGCATAAACTACCTTTTAGACCCGTTTTGATCATTGTGTTAATATTATTATTTACAACCCCATGCAGATAGTTCGGCGATGGTGACATATCATAGATGACACCGTCAATTTTTTCTGTTTTTCTGTATTCTCCCTCTAACAATGGCATTTTTAGATACTTCCTTTCGTTATTGTTCTGTCTCCCCGCCTGATGATATGATTATTATACTATGACTTCCAGTGCTTTATCAAGTATGAATCCTGTCTTATTACTGTTCACTCCGTTCCAGTAACGAGTAAAAATCCATGCAAAAATTGCAATACGAACTTCGTTCGTTATGCAAATGGATTTTTACTTGAAAGCTATACGTTTTCTCACGTGGCTTGAAAAGCCATAATTAGCAGTAAATGCTAAGTCCTGTCTGAACAGTAACGTTCCAGTAACACTGTCTTCGCTACTCATTTAAAATCAGTTCACAATTTTCGTATGTTTTGTGTTATAATGTTTTATGTAATTTTAATGACACTTTTCTGTCTGCATCAATGCATATGAGGTGAATAGATCATGAACAAACAACTAAAATGTAATGGAGAATTTGTTACTATCCATCATAAAAAAATTCACATATTCAGACAAGGTGATTTAGATAAACCAAAGCTTGTCTTTTTAGCAGGTTCTGCTACTGTAGCGCCTGTATATGACTTTAAGGTTCTTTATGAGAAATTGGCGAATGATTTTCGGATTATTGTTATTGAGAAATTCGGGTATGGATATTCTGATATTTTTGAATCTTCCTGTGATATTGATACCATTGTGTCAACAGAAAAACAGGCACTGGATATGATTGGTGAAACCAAACCCTATATTTTAGTGCCACATTCTATGTCAGGATTAGAGGCGATACGATGGAAACAAAAATATCCTGATGATATAATGGGAATTATTGGAATAGATATGGCTACCCCCTTGGCATATAGAAGCTGGACGGATAAGAGAGTTTCAAAAATGATTAAAATGATCGAAATTGCGAATAAACTGAAACTCTATAAAATTCCCCTTCTTTACCCTTTAAACAACAGATGCTTGACCAAAAATGAAATCATTCAACAAAAATTATTGATGAATAGAAATGCTTTTAATCAATGTTATATGAATGAAGGCAAAGAACTTTTACACAATGTAAGAATTGTAAGCGAACACGGAACTATATCTTGTCCAACATTATTGTTCTCATCAAATGGAAAACAAATAGATAAATACTGGGTAAAAAGCCAAAAGGAATTTGCAGAATTAATGAATGCAAAATTAATTACATATGACTGCGGACATTATATTCACTACTACAAAAGCAATGAAATGCGGACATCAATCATAAATTTCGTCAATAAATTGAAACAATGACGGAAGGAAAAAATATTCTTACCATCCCAGTTCCATTAGCCAGTTATTTCATAACCAAAAATAATTTAGCTGATAAATTTTACACAGCATATTGATATGACAGCAGTTATATGGTATATTAAACGTACAATGGGCAATACCAATAGACGGTTAGCCCAAGTTTATAGTTGTATCGTTATAAAAATAACCGCAACTTTCCTAGGGTCAGCGGTTATTTTTATGCCTATTTTCTGCTGCCGACTGCATAGCCTAGTGCAAACATTGTCGCACTTAAACTAATGACAGCAATCAGTCCTTCAAGCGTCAGCATAAAGCCGTTTCTCCTTTGTGTATTTCCCATGTAAAGACCTCCTTTCATGATAGCATGCTATCGGGAGTTCTTGGAATTACATTCCAGCGAAAGCTAACCGCCTACCGTTATGGTATTGCCATCTAAAAGTATAACATACCTCTCGCAGCATCGCAACAAAAAATCAGGACATCCGTGTGATACCCAATCCCCATTATGCTTTCCAACAATTCCTTATGACAATCATCTGTGCACAGCCAAAAGGAGACCACGCCTCCTGACGCTGTCTCCTTTTTGATTATTTTTCTACTGTTCCTTATATCGTTCACTCTGTGCCTTGATCAGTTCCATATCCTCAAAGTAGTCAATCCGCATCGCGTGCTTTACCTCTGCCAGCGTCTGCGCTGCCACTTCTCTCGCTGCCTCTGAGCCTTTTTTGAGGATATTATAAATCTCTGGAATATCCTTCTCAAATGCAGCGCGGCGGTTTCTGATTGGCTCAAGCTCCTCCTGCATGATATTGTTCAAAAACTTCTTGACTTTCACATCGCCAAGACCGCCTTTGGTATAGTGCGCCTTCATCTCATCAAGATTCGCATAGTCTGGGCAGTAGCGCTCAAAATGTTCATCGCGCGCAAAGGCATCAAGATACGTAAACACGGTATTGCCCTCAAGGTGTCCGGGATCGCTCACCTGCAAATGCAGCGGATCAGTATACATACTCATGATCTTGGTGCGCACTTCGTCTGCACTGTCTGCAAGATAGATACAGTTGCCAAGGGACTTGCTCATCTTTGCCTTTCCGTCTGTCCCCGGCAGCCGCTTGCAGGCCTCCGCCTCCGGCACCAGCGCTTTTGGCTCTACAAGAACGGGATTTTCCGGTGCATAGACGGCATTAAATTTGTGCACGATCTCCTTTGTCTGCTCAATCATGGGGAGCTGGTCCTCCCCTACGGGCACGACATTTGCCTTGCAGAACGTAATATCTGCCGCCTGACTGATCGGGTAGGTGAAAAATCCTACAGGGATGCTTGCCTCAAAATTTCGAAGCTGTATCTCACTCTTAACTGTCGGATTGCGCTGTAGTCTTGAGACCGTAACAAGGTCCATATAATAAAAGGTCAGCTCGGTGAGCTCTGAGATCTGCGATTGTATAAAAAGGGTGGACTTTGCCGGGTCGAGTCCAGCCGAGAGGTAGTCCAGCGCCACCTCAATCACGTTCTGTCTGACTTTCTCCGGGTTTTCAATATTGTCTGTGAGTGCCTGCGCGTCCGCGATCATAATATAAATCTTGTCATACGCTCCTGAATTTTGCAGCTCTACCCTGCGCCGAAGCGACCCCACATAATGACCGATATGCAGTCTTCCCGTCGGTCTGTCTCCTGTTAAAATAATATTGCTCATATTTTTCCTCCTGTTTCAGCTCTGCATCGACTTGGCATTTGCGGATGCTAAGTCCTGATACCCGTAAAACTGCACTGTGTTCTCCATAATTTCACGCGCGACATTTTTGCCTTCCTGTGCGTGCGCTACAATATAACGCCCATACATTTCGAGCATCCTGTCCGAATACGTGCGAAGCTCTCCTCTCAGATAGGTCTCATAGGAGGTGTCATACGGCAGGTCCTCGGCAGTATGAATTGTGCGGGCGTCCTCCGCCAGATTGGGATACTGTGCGGCAAACTCCTCCATCCATTTGACCTGTAATGCGACAATCTGCTCTACGATCGCCTTCTTTGCCTCTGAGACTTCGGGAAGCCGGTTCGCAAACCGGGCGTACTCGAGCGGCGCGGTCGATTCCATCATACGGGCATACTTCTCTTCGATCATATTCCGCCCATTGGCATAATTGGTCTTAAACTCATACAAATACTGTAAGAGCATATCTTCTGTCCATGTCATATACTGGCTCATGCGCATCACTTTAAACGTCGGCCAGTTGTTTTGGCAGCTCGCCCTGCCGCCCTCATTTTGTACTTTGTCAAACGCCTCAAACTCACTCTTTGCAATCGAGAGCGAAAGCGCTGTGACGATGGGCGTATTGGCGACGATCGCTGTCAGGAGTGCATCGCTTTTTGTCATGAGTTCCTTCGTGCACGCATCCAGATACAGATCACACTTGCCCACCATATTTAATTTCTCAAGCTCATTTGCAAAGATCACTGCAAGCGACTCCACCGCAGTTGTAAGTGCCGCTTCGTGTGCAATGTCTGCTGGCAGGAGGCTCATCTGTTCCACCAGCTTAGGCACATCC
Source organism: Lachnospiraceae bacterium (assembly GCA_009774345.1). Lineage (GTDB taxonomy): Bacteria > Bacillota > Clostridia > Lachnospirales > Lachnospiraceae > COE1. The sequence continues at coordinate 7,016 of VSNR01000014.1, forward strand.
GCATTCTCCATGCCCTCTTCCCCGAGCGTCATCTGCGGATTTTCGGGCATTCCTTTATAGAGCCACTTGTCATGTGGCGCGTACTTTCTGTTCAACAGATAATACAGCTTCATCGCCTGTTTTGCACACTCTGCCTTGGCAAGCTCTGCGGAGACGAGCTGTCCCCGCCTGCGCATACGAGGCAGATTGTACTGCCCGCTCTGAGAAAAGAGTGCGCAGGTCTGCGCAACTTTGCGATACCAGACTGCCTTAGGATAATACGCCGACAAGAGTTTTCTGTACTGTGTAAAAATACCCTCATCATCGCGGAACACTTCACCGTTCACCGCCGCTGCAAGACCGTACTCCTGAACGGACAGCCAGCACTTGATCGTATCTAAACTCTCCTTGCCCGACGCGGTATCTTCATGATTATGCGCCAGCATTCCCACTAAATCAAAACCGAGCAGATTCTTGTAAAATTCCTCAATAATCATGACCCCTGAACGGTCTTTTCCGTGAAAAGTCTCAATCCTGTCTACGCCCAAGAACTGATTGGGCAGCTTGTCATACGCTTCCTGAAGTTCCTCGCCAATCTCGTCATATACTTTCTTCGTCACCCACATCACAAAGCGCGGTCCGAAATCATGGTCCTGCGACAAGACATCATCAAATCCAAAACAGTCCGACCCCTTGCCCACAAGTCCCACTGCGATTCGGGACTCGTATGCGTGAAATTTACCGGCAATCATGGGACGTCCATACTCCTCATAATAGCGGCGGCAAAGCTCCATTCCGGTGATGGGCGGGGTGAGGTCTTCCAATTCGGGCTCCTCTGGCGCTTCCTCGAATACTTTCAGCTCTGGCTCTTTTTCAGTTGCTACCGACTCCTCTGGCTCGAGCTCTTCTTTCACGGGTTCTGATATAGCTGGCTCTTCCTCAGTTACTTCGGGCTTTGGCTCTTCTTTCACGGATTCTGATATAGCTGATGCTTCCTGCACGATCTCCTCTGACTCGAACCTTTTTTCATTTGTTACCAACTCGGACTCTGATATAGCTGGCTCTTCCTCTGATGCTCCCGGCGCAGGATCC
>VSNR01000014.1:8186-39759 GCA_009774345.1 Lachnospiraceae bacterium
GATGACGCGGGCTCCTCCTCAGTTACTTCTGACTTGGGCTCCTCTTTTACGGGTTCATATTTATCTGGCTCTTCCTCTGATGCTCCCGGCGCAGGATCCGATGACGCGGGCTCCTCCTCAGTTACTTCTGACTTGGGCTCCTCTTTTACGGGTTCATATTTATCTGGCTCTTCCTCGATCACTTTCGACTCGGATTCGGATATAGCTGGCTCTTCCTCTGATGTTCCCTGTGCGGGCTCCGATGACACTGGCTCCTCCTCAGTTACTTCTGACTTGGACTCTTCTTTCACGGGTTCTGATATAGCTGGCGCTTCCTCAAATGCGGCCTGCGCAGACTTCTCTGGCTCGGATTCTTCTTTTACGGGCTCACATTTATCTGGGTCTTCCCCGAACACTTTTGGTTCGGATTCAAACATATCTGGTGCTTCCTCTGATGCTTCCGGCACAGACTCCTCTGGCGCGGACTCTTCCCCAGTTACTGCCACTTCCGGCGCGGGCTCCTCTGACAATGCTCCTGCCAAGATCTCCATCTCAGCTGACTCCACAACCAGTGTATCCAGCGCGGACTCTTCCGGCAAGTACTCTAGTTCTGGCATTTGCACAGGCAATTCTCCTGTCACTTCCTGCCCTACTGTCCCCGCATCGGGCACCGCCGACGGCTCCTCTGCATTTGTTCTCTCTGCATTAGCCCCATCGGACACTGCCGACGGCTCCTCTGCATCTGTTCTCTCTGTATCAGACAGCTTCTCACTGTTCTTGATCTTATCCTGAATAATTACAATATTTTCACTCAGTCTCTGATACTGGATATTGTCTGTACCCAGATATTTCGCCACACACTCGCGGCTCTTTTCCATCGCATTGAGCGCACTATTGTAATCCTTATCCATATAATATAAGCTGCCAAGCGCCGACAGTGCCGCACTGTAATGCGCATCGTCTACCCCCAGCTCCTCAAAGATGCGGATCGCCTCCTCTGCCCGCGCCCGCGCCTCATCATCCTGCCCAAGCTCGATACAGGTATTGGCAAGATTTGCCTGTGTCACCGCCGCCTCAAACTGTCTGTCCGGCTTGTGGCTCACGATCGACAGCGCGTTGACCAGCTGGTCCTTTGCCGATGCAAAATCGCCCATTTCCTGATAAAGCAGACTCAGATTGTTGTAGAAATTGGCAAAATACATATCATCCTCGTCAAGATGTGTCACATAGATTGGACGAACCCGATTGTACAAATCCAGCGATTCCTGAAGCAATCCTGCCGCGCGGTGGGCATTGGCAATGTTTAACAGTGTGGTCGCGTACGGTATGGTATCCTGTATTCCCATCTCATTCATCAGCGCAACCGCTTTATGGCAGTTCTCGATGGACAGTGTATACTGTCCTGTCTCCCTGTAAAAGCCAATGATTTCATTGTACAGCGTCAGGAGCACATCCTGTGCGCCTTCCTTTGCCGCCTGTGCAATATGTGACTCCAAAAACTGTGGTATCTCACCAATCTTCTCCTGTGCAAAAAGCGCATCAAGCTCTTGTGTGATTTGATTTATGTCCATATTGTCCCCCCTCACTTTTTATTCCTATTCAATCCCTTCTCAAAATATCTACTGTGTGTGCACCTGCCCCGATCAAATCCGCGCGCTCACAGACTGCCATCTGATAGCGGACAAACAGCTCAAACTCCTCGTCTGTCAGCTGATTCAAAAAAGGTCTGATATAATTTGCCGGTCCGTCCGGCGACAAAATCTTAATCCGGCGAAGTCCTGCCGCCTCATTCAGGGCGTCGATGTCCTCGATACGCATGTAATCATACAGCTTATCCGGTGATGAAATCGTCTTGAAATCCTCTGTGAAGCGCTCTTCTGCCATGCATGAGAGCACATTGCGCTCCTTGAATCCATAGGTGATCACACTATACTCATTCATACAATACGCGACGAGAATCACCCCATTTGGCTTTGTGACACGCCTTGCCTCACTCAGTGCCCTGAGTTTCTGCTCAAAACCAAACAAATGATACATCGGGCCAAATAACAGCGTCACATCATAACTGGCGCTTTCAAGCTTTTTTAAATTCAGTGCATTTCCCTGCATCGCCTTGACACTGCTTGCCTTCTTTTTCAGAACGCCCAGATTATACCGCACAAGCTCCACCGCTGTGACATCATAGCCCTCCTCGGCAAGCACCACACTGTAGCGCCCTGTGCCTGCTCCGATGTCGAGCAGCCGGATCTGGCTTCTGCAATCTGTGCCGGAGCCCCCCAGTCTCTTGGCCGCCTCGTCAAGATAGATATGGATATATTTCATAGAAATGCGGTATTCCACCTGTCCATGACGCGAGTTTAGCCGCTTTTCCTCATTAAATTTATTATAATACGCCTCAAGCTCTGTCATCTATGCTATCAATACCTCCAGTTTCTTCTGAACTCCGGTGATGATGGGGCCGAGGAAAAATGCCACCAGAATCGTGACAATGCCGACATCACCGCCAAGCACGAAGCCTGCTGCCATAAAACTGATATCCCACAACATGCGCACAATCTTAAATGGAAACTGCCTGACATGCCCCGAAATAATAAACGGCAGCGCATCATACGGTGAAGAGCCAAGCCCCGCGCACATGTAGGCCGCCGCGCCCAGCAAAAAGACGGCAAGGGATGGTATCAGCAGCAGATAGCGGTTAATTACAACCTCAAAAAATCCAGCCGGCAGCAGCAAAGACCAAATCCATTGAAAAAAATCTGAGATATATCCCAGAAAGCACATGTTGCCGATCGTGCCAAATCCAATCATGCCCAAGTCGTATCTGATCACAAAGACAAAAGTCACCAGATGGCACAGCAGCTGGCAGGTGCCAAAGCTAAGCGGAACAAAGTTTGTAACCCCCTGCGTCAGACAAGAACAGGGGTCTGTTCCTAAATTGATCGCCCTTAAAATGGACAGCCCCAACCCCTGCGCCATAATGCCGCACAGCATCATGATCATACGGTTCTTAAATTTGGGCGGGCGCGCAAAGCATTTCCTGTTTGTGGCATCAAAACTCATAGAAATTAAACTCCTCCGCCTTCTTGGGCTTGTCTTTGGTCTGTGCTTCCTCCGCAGCCTGCACATTGGCAGGCTGTTTTGCATGGACCTTGTCTGTGCGAATGTCGATCACTGGTCCGCCTGTGCCATTGATGTAATCTCCTGTGATGGTCACCTCGCCGATATTGTCATCCTTTGGAATCTCATACATGATATCAAGCATAAATTCCTCGATGATCGCACGGAGGGCACGCGCCCCTGTATCCCGCTCCAATGCTTTCTTTGCGATTGCCTCTAGCGCACTCTCGTCAAAGTTCAGCTTCACCTCATCTAACTCTAAGAGTTTCTGATACTGCTTTAAGATCGCATTCTTAGGCTCTCTTAATATCTTGATATAGCTCTCCTGCGTGAGGCTGTCCATCGGGCATATGATTGGCAGACGGCCTATAAACTCAGGAATCATGCCAAACTTTTTGATATCCTCGATTGTGACCTTTTTTAAGATATTTGCCTCTTTGTCATAGGCATCCTTCAGCTCGGCATTAAAGCCGATCGAGGACTGTCTGGTCAGCCTCTGCTTGATGATGTCCTCAAGGTCTGGAAATGCGCCGCCGCAGATAAACAAAATGTTTCTGGTATTGATCGTCGTGAGCGGCACCATCGCATTTTTACTGTTTGCACCGACAGGCACCTCCACATCAGAGCCTTCTAGGAGCTTGAGCATCCCCTGCTGGACAGACTCCCCGCTCACATCGCGCGAGGTCGTATTCTTCTTCTTGGCAATCTTATCAATCTCATCTATAAATACAATGCCCTGCTCTGCTTTCTCCACGTCATTCTCCGCTGCATTTAACAGCTTGGAGATCACGGATTCAATATCATCGCCGATATATCCTGCCTCTGTCAGGGAGGTCGCATCTGCAATGGCAAGCGGCACATCGAGAAGCCTTGCGAGTGTTTTTACCATATAAGTCTTGCCGCAGCCTGTTGGTCCTAGCAGCAGTATATTGGATTTCTCAATCTCAATCTCATCCATCGTGCCTGTCGTGACACGCTTATAGTGGTTGTACACCGCTACAGAGATAACTTTCTTGGCATAATCCTGTCCTACGACATAATCGTCGAGCTGTGCCTTAATCTTGTGCGGCGCAGGCAGGTCATTGATGTTAAAGACTGCCTTCTCCTTCTTTTCCTTTGGCTTTTTCTTCTTGAGCTTCTGCCGGTTTGGAATGCCGCCGTCCCCCTGCAAATCCGCAATGTTGACAAAGCTGATATTGGGAAACCGCTTCTTGCCATCCTTGGCACCATCCTTGTCAAAATTAAAGTTTGTATTGTTCAGCATTCCCTGATAATCAAACTGGCTGACCGTATCCATCGTCTTGTGCATGCAGTCCGAGCACACAGAGATATGATTGGGCAGCTTGAACATCTTACCCGTCTTGCTCTCCGGCCGTCTGCATATAAAGCACACATCCTCGTACTCGCTTTCCTTCTCTTCCTCGCCTTCACTGTCTGTCGTCTTTTTATCCTCTTTTATTTCATCCTCTGTTATGTTCACAATCTCGATCTCATCATTATTGTCAAAGTTGTTGTCTAACATTATGCCCTCCATTTTCCTATTAATCCTCTTTGTATTCAAGCATTACCTCAATCGTCCGTTCTTTATACTCACCGTTGTTTGGTCTCATCAGGACAACTTCAACCTCTGTATCTCCTGCATAGTACTCCAATAGTCCCTGCAATTCATCCATGCCTGTAATCCTCTCGCCGTCTATGTATGTGATGATGTCTCCCTTTTGGATTCCCGCTTTCTCCGCGGCAGTATCTTCCAGTACATTGGTCACAAACACGCCCTCCGGCATCTCATACCGCGCAGTTGCCTCCTCGATCACATCGGTGCCCGCAACGCCCAGAAATGCGCGCTCCTGAGCAGGAACCTTCTTCCTTGTCTCCTTTAACATCAGCTCTTCAATGATTGGTTTGGCTGTCGAGATCGGAATCGCATAACCCATTCCCTCAATCACATAGTCCGCGATCTTGCTGGAATTGATGCCGACGACCTCCCCTTTCACATTCAGAAGCGCACCGCCTGAATTACCGGGATTGATCGCCGCATCGGTCTGAATGAGATACCCCTGATTGTTCATCTCAGGGTCATCCGCAAACACGTTTCTGTTGAGTGCACTGATGACGCCCGTGGTCACAGACTGTCCATATCCCAGAGAATTTCCGATCGCGATCGCCGGCTCTCCCACCTGAAGGCTGTCTGAATCACCAAGCGCTGCAATGGAAATGCTTTTGAGGGTTTTGTCTGACATATCATCTAAGAATACCGACACAATGGCGAGGTCATTCTCCGGCGAAGTTCCCTTTACATACGCCATCGCCTCCCTGTCGTCGATAAACTGCACATATAAATTGTTGTTGTCTTGAATAACATGATAATTGGTCACGATCAAAAGCTCTTCACTGCTTTGTGCCACGACAATCCCTGAGCCGTTGGCACGCTCATCGTACTCCTCATCATACCAGTAGTCATATGCTGTATATTCGTTGGTAATCGACACCACACAGGGCATTGCTGTCCTTGCCACTGCCGACACATCCGCCAAAACGGCAAGTTCCTTTTCGTCCTGCTCGAGCACTTGCACCTGCTCTACCTCGACGGGCTTTTTCTTTTTGTCTGGTTTTTTCGTTTTAGAATCGGATTCAGATTCTTCTTCGGATTCTTCTTCCTCAGATGCCAAATCGGATTCGGATTCTTCTTCGGAGTCTTCTTCTGTTTCAGATGCGGTCTCAGTCTCAAGCGCTGATTCCGTATCTAATTCTTCTGTCTCTTCCTCGTCTGTTGTCTCTGTCTCCTCTTCCTTCTCCTCAAAACGCGGCTTCTGCGGCACTCTTCCAAAATCAAAGAGATGGTTGTTTGAAGCCTCTGTGACACCGCTGCCCGCGTCCTTTTCATCGACACGGATTTCCACCCGGTCAAGCCATGCCGGCTGTGTGCTGTCTGTGTCGCCTCCTAATAATTTATAGGCAGCATATCCCCCGCCTAGCGCATACACCCCCGCAAACACCGTACATCCCAGCGTCACCATGATATTCTTAAACGTTGAATTTTTCTTTCCCATACCCTCGTGTCTCCTTGAATCCCATACTACTCGACTGTCACGGATTTCGCAAGATTTCTTGGCTTATCCACGTCACAGCCCTTTCCGACCGCCACATAATAGCCAAACAACTGTAGCGGGATAATTGCCAGCGAGTTTGTAAAATACTGGTTTGTCCTCGGTATATAGATCACATAATCGGCTGCCTTCTCAATCTCTGTATTGCCTTCATTGGTGACTGCAAGCACAAAGGCCCCCCTCGCTTTCACCTCGACCATATTGCTGAGTGTCTTCTGAAACAGATCGTCCTGTGTGGCGACCGCCGCAACAAGTGTTCCCTTTTCAATCAATGAGATTGTGCCATGCTTTAGCTCCCCTGCTGCATACGCTTCTGAGTGGATATAGGAAATCTCCTTGAGCTTGAGCGACCCCTCCATAGAAATCGCATAATCCACCCCTCTGCCGATAAAAAATACATCCTTTGCCCCAATATAACGGTTTGCAAAGCGCTGAATCCTCTGCTTGTTTGACAAGAGCATCTCGATCTGTGCCGGAAGCCGCTTCAAATCCTCGATCATGCTGCGAAAAGACGCAGGCTCAAGCTTTCCGCGCGCCTTGGCAAACTTCATGGCAAGCAGATAGAGGGCTGTCAGCTGGGCGCTGTACGCCTTTGTTGTGGCGACGGCAATCTCCGGCCCGGCCCATGTGTACATGACATTGTCCGCCTCACGCGCAATCGAACTGCCCACCACATTGACAATGCCAAGCACCTTGTGTCCGAGCTTCTGCGATTCCCTGAGCGCCGCAAGGGTGTCCGCAGTCTCTCCCGACTGGCTGATCACGATGACCATCGTGCCCTCCTCCAAGATCGGTCTGCGGTATCGGAACTCACTCGCCACGTCCACCTCCACAGGAATCCTCGCAATGCCCTCAATGACATATTTTCCTGTCACACCTGCATGATAGGCAGAACCGCATGCCACGATAAAGATTTTGCGGATTGCACAGATCTCCTCATCCGACATGCCAAGCTCCTCGATCACAATATCGCGGTCCTTGATGCGGGGGCTGATGGTATCTGTCACCGTCTTTGGCTGCTCGTACATTTCTTTTAACATGAAATGCTCATAGCCGCCCTTCTCCGCAGCGTTGGCATCCCACTCGATTGTGACAGACTGCTTGGTGAGCTCCTCCTCATCCACGGTATAGAAATGCATGTGGTCAGCGCGCAGGCGGACCACTTCCTGATTTTCGATGAAATAAACCTTTCTGGTATACTTGAGCAGCGCCGGCACATCGGACGCGATAAAGCATCCATCCTCGTTCTGCCCGACTATGAGCGGGCTGTCCTTCCTGACTGCAAAGATCTGGTCGGGGTGCTCTGCAAACAGAATGCCCAGCGCATAGGACCCCTGCACGCGGTGCATCACCTTTGTGATCGCCTCGAGCGGATTTCCTTTATAATAATAGTCAATCAGATGCGCCAGCACCTCCGTGTCCGTGTCCGAGACAAAGGTGTAGCCCTTGGAGATGAGCTTTTCTTTTAATGGCAGATAGTTCTCTATGATTCCGTTATGGACGACGGCAATCGTCTCCTCGGCATTATAATGCGGATGGGAGTTCGCATCACTCGGCGCGCCGTGTGTCGCCCATCTGGTATGTCCGATTCCGATCGTTCCCGGCATCGTCGCCCCGCCGTGTGTCAGCTCCTCAAGAACCTTGAGCCTTCCTACGGATTTCTTGATCTGAATCTGTTCCCCGTCGAACACTGCCATTCCCGCAGAGTCATATCCTCTGTATTCCAGCTTGGAAAGTCCCTCCAAGATTACCGGCGCCGCCTGATGTTTTCCAATATACCCAACAATTCCGCACATAGTTTTATATCCTCCAATTATTTATTATTCGTCCCAATAACTTCTGCTCGCACTGCACCATCTCACCAGAGGCGCCGGCAGGCTTCTGTAGTGTTTTCCCAGCTTATATCCTATGAATTTACACCCGCTTGACAAAATCAGATATGGTATCTGTATCCATTTTTTTGTCTTTTCCAGATGTCTGATCGTACTTTTGATCAGTTTCGCCCCCTCATGCTCGGACGACACCACCTCAAATACCTCCGGGTGGTCTGCCTGCGATACGCCCAAGTCAAAATTCCGGTGAAACTGCTGCATACACGTATAGTTGTGCGAATGGCGCACCTTTGCCTCCGCTGCATAGGCAATGCAGTATCCTGCCGTGACGGCATGTCCCGCATAGACCATATCCTCATTAAAAATGGCCTTCTTGACAAATCCGCCAATTTGCTCATAGATTTCACGGTTGTAAGCCGCACACACATTCGAGCAAAAAAATGTCTTGATGCCGAGTCTGTCGAGATCTGCCGCCGACTTCACCGCGGATTGGTCGGGATAGTTAAACGCCCTTGTGTACCGCTCGATCTCGCGGCAGTCCGTATGCGGAAGCTGTCTGGCATACGCCGCCGCAATGTCCTCCCGCAGCGTGAGCGCCTCCACCAGCCGCTGTATCAGCCAGTCATCCTCTGGCAGCGCATCCTGCGTCATGCACACAAAGATATCTGCCTTTGAGTACTGTACTGCCTTTGCTCTCGTTCTTCCATGGTCAAACTCCCGTTCTGACAGATGATGAATCTCGATATTTTTGTATTTCTCCAGAAATCCCGTCCCATAAAAAAGGTTGTAGAAATACCGTTCTTCGGTATTCATGATAATAATTTTCCGTATGGGATATCTCTGCTTCTCCAGTGCCTCGATCAGCTCCATGAGCTGCTTTCCCGGCTTGTATGTCAACAGTATGGCGTCAACACTGTACTGCATTTCTATCCCCCCATTCCACACAAAGGCGCTGTGCAGTGCCCTGCACAGCACATATGCCAAAAAGGAACCGGTTTCGGTTCCTGATCGGCTCCTCTATTCTCCATTATAACTGATTCCTGTGTCAGATGCAATGCGCTGGCTGCACTTCTCCACGGTAGGGGATGGCGTGTACTCCTGATCTTCAAACAAAAATTCATGCAGCAAAATGACATTTTCCTTGAGATCTATCGGCACTACCACACTGGCATTCCCGACATGCCCGTTCATCTTGACATGGTCGCTGAACGGGAACCCGGATGTCTCACCGATCTCATAGCTTGCGATATCTGCAAGCAGCGACAGGATTTCCGACATGTCAAGCGATGTTTTGATTTCACTGCACACTGCGGTCGCAATTTTATCAAGCCTATCCGGTTTGAGCGTCATCGCCTTCTTCGCCATCAGGGTGAGCACTGTCCGCTGGCGCTCGGTTCTCGCTCCGTCTCCGCCGACATAACGGATACGGCAGTACGCTGTCGCCTGAAGTCCGTTGAGCGTCTGCAAGCCAGACTTGGTGACTGGCGTGTAGTCCACGCCGGGTGTCGCGGTATAATTGGGCTCGCCGGCTGCATTGAGATCCCCTGTCGGTTTTCCAGCCATCGAGATCTGATAACTGTTCAGATACGGAATCTCCTCCTCCGTCACGTTGATCTCAACGCCGCCAACGGCATCCACCGTCTTGATCACTGCATTAAATCCAACTGTGACGAAATCTGTGATATCGAGATCCAGATTCATATTGAGCATCCCGATCGCCTGTTTGGAACCGCCCTTTGCATAGGCGGCATTTGCCTTGCTGTACTTATCATTTGTCATATTGAGCCACGTGTCGCGGTATACTGATACCAGCTTGACCTTCTTGGTGTCCTGATTGATGGATGCGATCATAATGACGTCTGTACGTGTGTTCTTGTCTAATTCCTGATCGCGCGAGTCCACCCCAAACAGCGCAATATTCCTGTACCCTTTCATATTGCTGGTTCCCTGATCGATCTCATTGATCACCGTGTCATTGATAAATACATCTTCGCGTTTAATATCGACATACTGAATTTTATTTGCCTTGTTCACTGCCCACAGCGCACCCAGCAAAATCAGCAGCAGAAAAATTTCTGCCACAAACATCACGATCTTTTTCCGCTTTTTCTTCGCCGCCTGCTGAGGGGTCAGGTTCTTTGGATTTTTCCTTGGCTTCCCTTTTGCCTGCGGATTCTGTCTGCGCGCAGCGGCGTCCGGTCTGGTGTTTGACCGCTGTGGTCCTGCACTTCTCTGCGGTCCCTCTGTGCCCTGCCGCCTTGGCTGTCCTGTGGGTCTTGACTGTCCGTTTGACCGCATGGTGCCGTCGGGTCTCATCTGGCCTGTGGGTCTTGACTGTCCTGACGGTCTTACCTGTCCGCCTTGGCGCGGCGCCCCTGACGGTCTTGGCATTCCGTCCACACTCTGCCGCCTTGCCGGACTGACGGGTCTTGACTGCCCGTTTGTCCGTCCTGTACCGTCGGGTCTCATCTGTCCTGCGGGTCTTGACTGTCCTGACGGTCTTGCCTGTCCGCTGCGCGGCGCCCCGTCGGGTCTTGGCGGCCTGTTTGGTCTTGGCTGGCGCTCACCGGCTGGCATTCTCCTTATATTACTGTTTTTGTTGTTATCATAATCTTGCATTTTATCCACTCTCCTATGATGAATAGGTTTTTAATAGGCATTTTTATTGATAAACCCTCTAAAAAAAGTAAGAAATAAGATCTTAATATCAAATGCCATAGACCAGTTCTCAATGTAATACAGATCGTACTCAATCCGCTTCTTGATCGACGTATCGCCCCTGTAGCCATTGACCTGCGCCCAGCCTGTAATCCCCGGGCGCACCTGATGCTTTATCATATACCTAGGTATTTCCTCTCTGAATTTCTCAACAAAAAGAGGCCGTTCCGGGCGCGGGCCAATCATACTCATGTCACCCTTCAACACGTTAAACAACTGCGGCAGCTCGTCAATGCTGGTGCTGCGCAGTATCCTGCCCACCTTTGTGACCCTCGGATCATTTTTGACTGTCCAGCCCTTCTTCTCGTCCGCGTCACTCTGAACCTCCATGCTGCGGAATTTGTACATCTGAAATGGTTTGTTGTGCAGTCCGACGCGCTCCTGCTTAAAGATCAGCGGCCCCCTGCTCGTCATCTTCACCGCAATGGCAGCTGTGAGCATGAATGGGGAACACAGCACAATCGCCACGACCGCACCCGCGATATCGACCAGACGCTTGATCAGCATGTTCGCCATATTATTTAGTGGCACCCTTCGGATGTTGACCACCGCAAGCCCATCCAGATCTTCCAGATAAGGTCTGCTCGGAATCACGCTGTTGTAGTCTGGTATAAATTTGGTATGCACGCCTGACTTTTCACAGATCTTGACGATCGCCTCGAGCCTGTCATAATCTGACAGGGAGAGCGTGATGCCAATCTCGTCTAACTGATTGTCCGTAAGGACTGTGTGGAGCGCGTCGATCTCTCCTGTCACGCGGACGCCTTTATAGACAGCGCCCACTGGAACATGGTCATCCAGTATGCCGCACACCTCATATCCCCACTCGGGATTTGCCTTGATCTTATTAATATACTCTTCACCTGCGCGCGAGTACCCTACCAGCAGAATATGCTTGACATTGTAGCCTTTCCTGCGCATCCTGCGAAGCCCATACCGCACGGACTTGCGCATCAGCGATTCTGCTACAATGTTAATCCCATAGAAGACACCCACCATTCCTCGTGAGAAATCTGGTATATTGATGGCATACAGCACCACCATGACTGCCAAAAGCCCAACGGTGTTTGCTTTTATAATGTTAAAGATCTCATATACCGTCTTGGCAGTACGCTTGGACGAATACAGATCAAATGTATTGTACAAAATCAGATATCCCGGCACAATGGCAACCAGTGCGGCAAAGTACGTCTCCACTGACAAAATACCTATGCCGGGGTCGTTCTCCTTCACATATCCACTGAGCCACAAAAACCAAGAGAACCAGTAAGCAGCCGCTATCACGATTGCATCGAGCAGAACCAGCAGTTTATTAAAATACTTCTGATGATCTCTTATCAATTTTCTCACCCTTATTCCAATGGAAAGAATTTAACTCATTTCATTCTACAATATTTGAGCCAAAAGTACAACTTATTTTTTGCTCATGCAAAAAGTCTGAATAAATTTCTCCATAGTTCGAACTGTATCGACACGTAATTTTTCATCCTGTGCCTGTCAAAATATAGTTTGTGCCGTCGCCCGCAGGGACTTGCAGAGAGCCTGATTCCCCTGACCAGCCCTGACACATACTCCCGCCCCATTCCTTTTCGGGCAAAGAACACCGTTTTTATCAAAAATCCCATGACAAGAAGCGGCAGATTGAGCACAATCTGCAAGACAGGCATATTTTTATAGATCAGATAGACGCTGTTTCTTGATGCGAGCTTTGTCTTGAATGTATTGTAGCGCGAACCGCTCGCCGCACTCCCGGCATGGTATACTATAGAGTTTGCCGCAAATTTGTTTCTGTATCCATAAATTTTTGCTCTGTAGCCAATGTCTATATCCTCAAAATAGGCAAAATGTTCTTCGTCAAACAATCCTACCTTTGTTTCTTCCAGCAATTCCCTGCGGTAGATTGCAGCGCCCGCGCACGATGCAAAGATTTCGCAGTCTTTATCATACCGGGAAGGCGGCTTTCCTTTGCCTCTTGCAAATGCCCATCCAAGCGCACAGTAAAAGTCTCCCGCATCATCTGTTTTGTCCCTGTCATACAGGGATACCAGCTTTGCCGAGGCAGAAAAAAGCTTTTTATGTGTATCGTTGTCCATCACCTTCTCAAGCTCATGGACAAACGAGAAATCCGCCCGCGTGTCATTGTTGAGCAGGATGACATACGGTGTGGCGCTCACGCGGATGCCCTGATTGACCGCATGGCTAAAGCCCATGTTCTTCTCATTGACGATCAGACGCACCTTGGGAAACTGGTCCCGCACCAGCTCCATGCTGCCATCCGTCGAGGCGTTGTCCACCACCACGATCTCGAGGTCTTTTGCCGTCCCGCTGTACAGGCTCTCGAGACATGCCTGAATATAATTGATTCCATTATAGTTTGGTATCACGATCGTCGATTTCGTCATTGTCACAATTTCCTCACACACACTGGGTCCAGCAATAGTCTTGCACCCTTATTGACAAGCTGGCTCCCAAGCGCTTCGCCGAGCCTCGCCAGCTGCTCCTCGCCGTCCGCAGCGCGCTCCATATCCTGTATCCACTGCGGCAGCTCTTTTTGTTCTGTGTACAATGTACTCACATACGGATGCCCTGTGACTGCCTCATAGACATCCTGATATGCCTTATTGACTGCCATATTCCGTAGGTCCAGCGCGCGCGTATTTTGATACAAATCCATGCGGTTCATATATCCCGCATACAATAACGGCTGTCCCTGATAGATGCCTGACACCACCTTGCCATGCCGCGCGACGAAACCGCCCACTGCCGCGACATCAGGGCGGTGCGTCAGCACATTGTCCCTGTATTCAATGCGGTAGAAGCCCAGATGCTTGTTGTGGCGGACATCGACCTTCCAGCCCATGCGCTGCGCAAAATCCACCAGCGCCTTTTTGCCTGCCTCATAGGCATACATCTTGCTCTGCGGATTGTCCGCTGTAGAATTTTCATGGCACCGCCAGTGGTACAGCACTTTGGGCACATGCACGATGCAGTCCTCCACGGGCTTTGCCTCTTTATTTCCCTTCTCTTGGATGAGCAGGCTGCTCACGATCCTCAGAATCACATCATAGTCCTGTGAGCCGTCATACTCTTTCCTGATCTCAAGTTTTTTCAGCACATCCGCGCGCACTACCATAAAATGACAGATGTAATTATTTGTGAGAAGCAAATCCAGATTGAAATCCATCTTGAAATGCGGGTCGTAAAAATGAGTGCCCGACGCATCACACTTATCCTCATCAGAATACGCCAGTATCGGTCTGCGCTCACGCACAGCACACGCCATCTCATACAGCGCATCCGCAGCCAGCAGGTCATCATGGTCCAGCAGCCCATAATAATCCCCTGTGGCAAGCTGTATCGCACGGTTTGTGTTCTCTGCGATGCCAAGGTTCTCTTCCAGCTTCACATACCGTATGCGGGCATCCTGATAGCGGTCCACGGTCTTTTGGACTACTTCGGTGGCGCTGCCGTCCGCGATGACAAGCTCCCAGTTTTCGTAAGACTGTCCTATGCAGCTCTCTATCAAGGCCTCCATATACACGCGCTGTGTCTCATATGCCGGTACGAGAATGGAAAACTTCAGTTCGGACGCCTGTGTCTCTGCGCGCTGTCTCTCCAGCGTCCCAGCATCCGACGCGCGATACGTATAATCAGCGTAGTACTTTGCTGTCACACGCTCCCACGCTGCGACGACTGCCTCCCCGTATCCGTTTTTTCTGCTGTAATTAATGGTCTTTTTAATATTTTGTGCCAGTGACATCGCTTTCCCCCACGTCTATATTTCTTATTCACTCTTTTTTTCCAGAAAAATTTTCCTGCTGACAAAGTTGTATACCATCACAATCGCTGTCGCGACCACCTTCGCCCCGGTATAGGCAAAGTCATAGTTTAACAGGTTTTGCAAAAACGCAATATTGCCGTAAATCGGTCCCACGCAGACCCAGATAATGAGCGAGTTCAGCCCCAGACCGATCACACTCAGGACAATAAATGCCGCAAACTCCTTCCTGCGGTCCAGATCTGCCTTGCGCTCAAAGACAAATTTAAAGCTCAGAATATAATTTATCACAACGGAAACTGTAAATCCCAGCGCAGAGCCTGCCATAGATGCCGCCTTAAACACTTCATCGCCGCCCAGCTTCACGATTATTTTCATCACCGAAAGTCCAATGACATAGTCGATGCCAAAGCAGATGACACCCACTATACCGAATTTCATAATCTGTGCATATAATTTTTTCATGCAATTTCTCCCATATTCCAATTCCTTACGAAATGAAACCAGACGGTTTGTGCCAACCGTCCGGTTTCATGGTCATCCATTATTCTTCAATGACTGCCTTCACCTCATTGGTCAAATCCTCTACCTTCTTCTGGGCATCCTCAAGGCTGGTTCCCTTCACGCCCATGTAGAATTTAATCTTTGGCTCTGTGCCGGAAGGTCTTGCACAGCACCATGAATCATTGGTGAGGTCAAAATAGAGCACATTGGACTTGGGCAGTCCTGTGGGATAGGTCTTGCCTGTCTCAAGCTCTGTGATCACATCATTCTCATAATCTCTCACGCGCAGTACAGAAAGCTCGCCAAACTGCTTGGGCGGATTGTTCCTGAACTTATCCATCAGTGCAGCAATCTGCTTGGAGCCGTCGATGCCCTTCATCGTGATCGCATACTGTGTCTCTTTGTAATAGCCATATTTCTCATAGATCTCAAGCATCATGTCGTACAGGGTCTTTCCGTTCTTCTTGCACCATGCGGCAACCTCACACAGACACATCACCGCAACAACGGCATCCTTGTCTCTTGCATGGGTTCCTGCAAGGCATCCATAGCTCTCCTCAAGACCAAACACATAATTGTTGGAGCCTGTCTGTTCAAACAGTTTGATCTGCTCGCCGATAAACTTGAAGCCTGTGAGCACTTCAATGAGCTTCACGCCGTACTCTTTTGTGATCGGCGCTGTCATGTTCGTGGTCACAATCGTGGTGACAAGCGCCGGATTCTCAGGCATGGTTCCTGTCGCCTTGCGCTCTCTCAAAATATACTCTGCAATCAGCATACCAGACATATTGCCTGTAAACGCCTTGTACTCCCCGCTCTTGGTATCCAGTGCGTAAATGCCAAGTCTGTCCGCATCCGGGTCTGTGGCAAGCACGATGTCTGCATTTTTTTCTTTCGCAAGTTTTAAGGCATATGTAAATGCCTTGGGGTCCTCCGGGTTTGGATAATCCAGCGTTGTGAACTTCGGGTCTGGATTCTCCTGCTCGGGAACAACATATACGTTCTTGAAGCCAAGCTCGGACAGTATCCTTCTCACGGGCTTATTGCCTGTGCCGCAGAGCGGTGTGTACACAATCTTGATATCATCTGCAACTGCCTGAATCACATCGGGATGAATGATCTGCTTCTTTAACTCTGCCATGTACGCATCGTCAATCTCCTTGCCGATCACCTGATACAAGCCGGCATTGACTGCCTCCTGCTTGTCCATCGTCTTCACGGTGTGGTAGTCTGTCACTGCCTTCACCTCACCGATGATGTCCTTGTCCTTGGGCGCTGTGATCTGTGCGCCGTCCTCCCAGTATACCTTGTAGCCGTTATACTCTGGCGGATTGTGGCTCGCTGTGATGACGATGCCGGAGATGCAGCCGAGTGTCCGCAGTGCAAACGAGAGTTCTGGTGTCGGCCGAAGCGACTCAAACACATACGCCTTGATGCCGTTTGCCGCCATGCACAGCGCGGCCTCATCTGCAAATTCGGGTGACATGAAACGTGAATCATATGCGATCGCAATCCCTTTGCTCTGCCCGTTATTTTTTATAATATAATTTGCAAGGCCCTGTGATGCCTTTCTCACGGTGTAGATGTTCATGCGGTTTGTGCCGGCGCCGATCACACCTCTGAGTCCGCCAGTCCCAAATTCAAGCTCCTTGTAAAAACGTTCTTCAATTTCGCTCTCATTGTCTTTGATCTTTAAGAGCTCGTCCTTTGTTGCCTGGTCAAAGTAATCATCATTGAGCCAGAAGTTAAATTCATCCATAAAACCCATACTGCTACCTCCATATCAATATAATAAAATCCGTGCATTGTGATTTTGCACTACGTTCCATTACCATTAAATCAAAAATCTGGAAATTTTTCAAGATTATAAGCAAATTTAACCAAATTTAATCAATTTTTATGATCGATCTGTCCTCAGCGAGTAATCACTGCGGTCAAGCGAAAAATTCGGATTGTAATACGGGTCCCCCTTTGCGAGCAGCTCCTTCCACCGCCCGCGAAACAGTGCCGACTCCTCCTCATAGCGCGCTGCCTTCTGTGAATCCGCAGCATCACTGCCGCGCGACGCCGACTCAAAATGATACAGCTCGGCAAACGGCGTGAAGACATTCAGATACCCTTTATCCCGGATGCGCAGGCAGAAGTCCACATCGTTGAGCGCCACGGCAAACGCCTCATCCAGCCCGCCGAGCGCATCATACAGACTCTTTCGCACCATCAGGCAGGCGCCCGTCACCGCTGACACATTCTGCGCATAGCACAGCCTGCCCATATAGCCGAGATTGTCATAGTTAATTTTATAGTGCGTATGTCCTGCGGTCCGGTGCGCGCCAAGGCCGATGACCACCCCCGCATGCTGGATTGTCCGGTCGCCATAGTAGAGCTTTGCGCCGACGGCGCCCACATCGGGCCGCTGGGCGTACATCAGCATCGCCTCAAGCCAGTTCATTGAGATCACTTGGGTGTCATTGTTCAATAACAGCAGATATTTACCTGTGGCAAAACCTGCGCCGAAATTATTAATCTTTGCATAGTTAAATGCCCCTGTGTAGGTAACAACTGTTATGTTCTTCTGTTCCCTGAGGGTGTCATAGTAATCAAAGACTGCCTTCTCTGTACTATTATTTTCTATGACAATAATCTCATAGTCTTCGTACGTGCTGCGCTCCTGAATCGAATGGATACAGCGCCTTAAATCCTCAAGATGGTCCTTGTTGGGTATCAGAATCGAGATCTTATCCTCGCTCAATATCTCATATTTGATCTCAAAAATCGTGTCAAATGCCCGCGTGCTCTTGATCTCAAAATTCTTGAAGCCGCACCGCGTCAAATGATCTGCCACTGCCCCCTTAGCCGCCGCGATGGCGTAAGGTTTTGCGCTGATATCACTGGCGGTGCTTGCCTTGTGTGAACGCCAGTAATACAAAAGCTTGGGCACATGCACCACCTTTCGGGCGCTGCTTGTGAGCCGCAGGATCATGTCATGGTCCTGACTGCCGTCAAAACCGCTGCGAAACAGCTCTGTCCCCTCAAGGAGCCTGCGCGAAAACACACTGAAATGACAGATGTAATTGTTTGCCCTGAGATTGTCGGGCGCAAAATCCGGCTTAAAATGCAGGGTGATCATATTGTTGATGCTGTCGCCCTTAAAGGTCGTCTCATCGCAGTAGAGATAGTCCGCCCCCTCCTCATTGATCACCTTCACATACTCATACAGCGCGGACGGATGCAGCACATCGTCATGGTCAAAGAGACCGATATACTCGCCGGACGCCATCGTATAACACTCGTTTGTGTTCGCGGAGATCCCCCCGTTAGCTGCGAGCTTTTTGTAGACAATGCGCTTATCTTTCTCACGGTATTCCTGACAGCGCGCGCCCACATTGTCATGTGCATCATCAGAGCCGTCCGCCAGACAAAGCTCCCAGTTTTGGTAGGTCTGGTTTATCACGGACCCGATCATCTCGTCAAGGAAGTTGAGCGGCGTATTGTAGAGCGGCACCAAGATACTGATTTTGACCATCTTGTCAAACTTGGCACTGCGCTGTTTGTCTGCCTGTTCCGGCGTGGGAAAGCTTGCTGTTCCGTGCAGTTTTTTCGCCTCCGCCTCGATTTTTTTCTGTTTTAATTTCCTCACAATCCCCTTAGGGCCGCCTAGGTTGCGCACGCGCCTGTAATTGCGAAGCCCCCAGTGCATCGTCTGGCGCAGCGGCTTTGAAGCCTTCCACAGCGGGTTGTTCTTGATGCGGTCTAGCTGGAACTGCAAACTGTCCGCCTCATTTTTCGCATCTGCAAGCCGCCCTGCAAGAGACGCCGCGCGCGCCTTCTCCTGCTCATATGCCTGTTTATAGAATTGCACATCCTGCACTTCCTTATTCTGCTCTCTGCCTAGATTGTCAAAGTTATCATTTGCCATTGCGCCTCACACCTTCCTTATATCTATATTTTTCAATTTATATTTCGATCTCGATCTGCCCGCCCTTGTCATCTGCCGCAAAGACAAGCTGCTTTCCATGAAATAATACCGCAATCCGGTAGCGCCCCCGCCACAGACTGCGCCTCTCAAACCGCACCTGTATGCCGGACAGTGCCGTCTGCGTTGTCCTGCCGTCCGCCGCAAAGACCTCTGCCACATCCTCCCTGAGCTTTGGCGGAATCTCGAACAGATAAGCCATATCTATATGATACAGACACAATTGTCTGGAAATCCCTGCATTGCTGCGCGCCCGCTGTACACACCATCCATTGATTGTCACAGTCTCTTCCTCCTGCTCAACACTGTCAATGTGAACCATCAGCAGATGATACCCTGTCATCCTGTCATATATTTTTCCCAGAATGCCCGTCTCTCCATGGCGTCCAGTAAGCTTGCGCCTCTCAGCATCCGGCATCTGCCGTGGCAGGAGGAGCTGGTCACAGGCATACAGATAATTGGCAGTATAGTCCACATCCCGCTTCCACTGTACCAGATGGGGGCTGTAAAAGGGGTCCCATGCCCGAAATGCCGGAAACTTTGCATACAGCCGCGCCTTCTCCTCCGCCAGCCTTTTTCGCTGATCAGGCGCCGTGTCCTGCCCTCTGCTGAGAGACTCGTGGTGTATCAGCACGGCCTCATTGACCTGCACATTAAAGTATCCTGACTGGTACAGCCCAAAACAAAATGCCACATCATTGTACGCCACTGCGAGCGTCTCGTCAAAGCCGCCCGCCGCGTCAAACACGCTCTTTCTGACCAGCATACAGGCTGCCGTGACTGCCAGCATATCATAGTTTTGCGTGTTATGCCCATGATACAAGCAACCTGTGTCCACCATGCCGCCTAGCTTGTGCGCGGGACCGATGCCCATGTTGGCAATCCCTGCATGCTGAATTCTGTACGGCCCCTTCTCGTCTTGCAGCGGCGGATAATACAGCTTTGCCCCGACTGCGCCGACATGCGGTCTGCGCGCAATATCTACCATACGCGCAAGCCAGCCTGCGCCCTCCCCGGTATCCATGACCTCAATATCGTCATTGAGAAACAACAAATAACTGCCCGAAGCCGACTGCGCCCCTCTGTTGCACATCGCGGAAAAATTAAAAGGACGCGCTTCATACAGATATATTGTCTCAAGTCCCGGCTTCTTTTGCGCCGCCTCTTTTAACAACTGCTCTATTTGTGTCCGCTGCGCCGGACTGCTGCCGTTGTCCACGATAATCAGTTCATAACGGTCATACGCAGTGTACTGTATCAGGGTTTCCAGACACCGGCGTAATATTTTTGCATTGTTCTTGCTGGGAATGATGACGGATACCGGCTCCTCTGGCAAAACTTCTGTCTGGTACAGCTTTTTGATCTGCCCTGCGCCATCCAGCCAGTCCGCGGACGCCAGAGCGTCATTGGTGTAGAGCACCTTGGCAAGATGCACCACCTCGCTTTCTTGCCGGGACCGCTCTTTCATTAAAACTTCCCTGAAAATCCAGTATACCAGCTCATAGAGACTGATGTCTTTTCCATGTTCTCCTGTTATTCCAAGAAGCGCCCCGCCCCGCACTGCAAAGACACTCCCCAGATAAAAAAAGGAATACAGCGTATCCGGTGAAAAATCAGGTTTAAACCAAGGTGCGCCTCTGTAAGTCTTTCCCTGCGCTGTCTCATCATCTATCCTATAAAGTGCGCTCAGGCTGCCGCAGTAATCCTCGTCCGCATAGACCAGCGCGGTCTCTGGATGGTCCCCAAAGGCTTCTGCGATCACCCTCTCTGCGCCCGGGGTCAGGCTGCCGCCTGTCCGCGCAAACAAATAGACCGCATCTGCCAAGAAGGTGCCATAACCAGACACCTTATCCATACACGAAGAAAAGGGAAGCGTGCATATCTGCTTCCCTGCATCTGGTCTGTCCAAAGTCCGCTCCATATCCTCCTGCGCGCTCAGCCATTGCAGGTAGGGTGTCCTCTGTGCAAAAAGTTTCTGTTGATAGGTTCTGTCATACGTCCGATCTCTCATTCTCTTATACTCTTATTCTCTCACTCAACCGTCAGCCTTTTTTCCATACTTCGATACAGCCGCTGTCTCGAACAGCCGTCCTTTGCCGTCATCCACAACTCATAGGTGTCCGGCGGCAGCGCCCCCTGCACAATCCAGCTGCAAAAGCCTGTCATCAGGACATTGGTCTCATCGGGCAGAATTGCCGCCACATCCTTGCGGTAGCGCTTTTTCACCGGCAGCGCCCACACTTTGCCTGCACTGTTAACCAGCAGAATCCAAAACGCATAGCGGGCATTGTCCGCGCCCGGCACATACGCCCAGCCCTTGATCAGATAATAGGGCTTTTCCTCCTTCTGGTAATGCTGCCTGCCGCATTCCTCCACAGAAATCATGATTGCCTGATTCATTTTTTCCAGTGCGGGGAGCCGTGCCCCCTCCACCAGAGGCTGGTCTGGCTGGACAGCGCCAGACAGCTCATATCCCTCAAGCCAGCGGCAGCGGTACTCCGAATCTCCGCTGTTGAGCAGCGTACCGATAAAAGGGTCCTGCCTGTACAGCAAAGGATGCCTGCTGTACAGCGTATCTTTCTCTGCCGTCAGGCGCTTTAGCTTCCGCTCGTCCTTCAGGTCATCCCCGCGGCTGAGTGACTCATGGTGATAAAGCACCACATCATTTCGCTGTACATTGTACAATCCCCTGTTGTGCAGCCGAAAGCACAAATCTACATCATTGTACGCCACTGCAAGCCCTTCATACAGTCCCTCCATCTCAAGAAAACACGCCCGCCGCATCAGAAGGCACGCCGCAGTGACGCCGACCAGATCATACACAAAGCGGTTTCTTCCATAATAATAAGACTCCTGATCGTCCAGCAGCTTGAGCTTATGGCCGGGTCCAGAGATGGTGTTGGTGATTCCCACGTGCTGTATCAGCGTCGTACCCGGATATAAAAGTTTCGCGCCCACCGCACCGACATGCGGCAGTGACGCCTGCCCCACCATTCTTGTCAGCCACGAGGACTCCAAAACCTCCATATCGTCGTTGAGCAGCAGCAAATACGCTCCTTTTGCGCGTTTTGCCCCGAGATTGCACATTCTGGAAAAATTAAAGTCCATCGGCTGATACAGATAATCAAACGGACATTCCTGCCCAAACGCCAAAAGCGCACTGCGCACCGTCTCCGCACTGCCATTGTCCACGACAATGATCTCATAATCAGGATACGCGGTATGTCTATAAATCGAGCGGATACACTGCTTCAACACTTCCGGGTTATCTTTCGAGGGAATGACAATGCTGACCAGCGGCGTATCCGGCACACGGTAAATTGGATAGGTGATACCCGTTGCCGCATCCTCCGCCATCCCAGCACAGATGCCCCGCCTTGCAAACGCACGTTCCCGAATCCAGTCATACGCAGCACCCACACCGATCAAGTCCGTCTCATGCATGAGCGTCTCTTCAATTTCTGCACGGTTTTTTCCTGTTCTGTATGCATGAAATAAAATTTTCTCAAGATGCGCGGGACAGTGCTCCCCCTCAGATGCCTTCAGCACAAAATCATAGATATTATAGCGGTAGTCGTCATCCCCAAGCCATTCAAGCCCGGTAAATGCCGCGCGGCGCACTGCAAAGACATTGCCAAAATACAGAAAAGAGAGCAGTGTATCCGGCGACCATACAGGCTTTGTCCACGGAAAAACCCTGTGTGCGCTCTCGTCCTCGGACAGCGTCTGCTCCTCTGGCAGCATCCATGTATCCTCATCTGCATAGACAAGGTCCACATCCTGATGCGTCTCAAAATACTGTGCGATCTCACTGGCTGCCCAGTCCGAGAGCCTGCCCGCCTCCGACACAAACAAGATGTAATCCTGCTTGAACGCTGCAAGGGAAAACGCCCGCCCGCACTGTTCTATACAGACAGTGCCAACAGCATTGCCAGCGGCAGTTCTGGCAGATACCGCACTGCCCTGCTCCGTCTCCCTCACCCACACCAGATACGGCTCTGTCTGGCAGCGCAGCTCCCGCTCATACTCCTCGATACAGTTCCTGTACAGTCTGCCCTGTATGGCATCCTTGATCTTCCCTAACATCTTATCCCTGCTCTCCGTATTATTTCAGTCTCGTCTTCAAAAATGACTTTGTCCTCGTGACCAAGTCCTCCTTGGGCTCCTGTTTGGTCAGCTGGCTGGCAAGCGGCTGCGGCAGTTCGAGCACCTCCATATCCACACTGAGATGTCCGCCCCCGGTCACCTGAATGACAAAATTCGGGTCTCCATTGTCAAACACAAACCAGCCGCACTCCTGCCATACCCCGTTTACCTCGATCTCATTTGCCGCATAGACCCTGCCATCTACCCCGATCTCACGCAGCAAAACGGCGCACGAAAACGAACAGGGATCAATGCGCACGCCCACAGCGCCTGCCGGAATATCATATTCTATGGCAAGATACCGCTCCCTGCGGTAACAGTCGAGCACTCTGACCGAATCCTCCTCGCAAAATCCTTCTCCATAATCCACAAAAATCTGTGCGGCGTAATGGATATCGGCATGATTGCAGTATTTGAGCATCCCGTCCAGCGCATACGCCCTGTTGCCGATCAATTCTCGCATACGCTCCGCGGATGCATGGCTTCCTGTGATGCGCATCTGAAATTCGCGCTCGTCTGCGACAGCCGCTTTGACTGCACTCTCCGACAACCCCAGCAAATCCTTCATGAGCAGATCTTTGCAGGCTTTTCTCGTCTCACCGCCCAAAGTGTAATTATAAAAGGCGCGAAAGGCAATGTCCGCCGCATCAATATGCTTGTCAAATGTCCACTCATAATCAATGACATGCCACTGTCCGCCATCCACAAGAATATTGGGAAAGATAAAGTCAAAATTGCTGACGGCATAGGTCTCCTCATTGTAGTGAAGCCAGTAGAGATATTCCTCGACCAGCGCCTTAAAGCCCGCGACATCCGCCTGTCCCAGACATTCATCCAAGAGCTGCTCCAAGGTGCTGCCCTTACAGAACTCAAAGGCAAGGCCATTCTTGACATCCTCGCCGATCATCCTGCATTTGTTGATGTCAATTTTGGTCCCCTCATAGCGTTTTGAAAGCTGTTCATAGGCGTGCATTGTATTCATCAAATGCCTGCATGCCGCCTCTGTGTCCGGCTGTTTCTCCACATGGAGCGACTCCAAGGTCCTGCCGGCAATCAACGTGCGGATCGCCCACCTTGGCACCCGGTCATTGGAAAACTTCGCATAGAGCACCTCCGGCACAGCGCCAGCCACCACCAGATAAGAATTGGAGAAGAGTGGAAACTCTCCCTCCCCTATAATCTCATCAAACACCTGTTTTTCATCAAATAAAAGAACCCGCTCCCTGTCAAAATTTCTCAGGTTGTTGCAAAGCTCCCCTTTTTTCGGAAGATACGCATCGGAATAGATGGTGGTCGGAAACTTGTAGTCTGGATACGGATAATAAAATGCATACGATGCAATGCCAGCCGACGCAAGCAGTTTTTCGAGCCCGTGTCTTGTGAATGTTCTCGCTGAGCCGCCCTCATGATATCCCTCAAGCCCTGAAAAATAGGTGCCAAGATGGTCCTCGCGGCAGCCAGCCCAGTATTTGAGTCCAAACTTATTTTCGATTGCAATGACCAGCGCACCCTCCTCCTTGCGGTGGCGGTTGCAGATCTTCATAAAATCCTCATACGGTGACGCCCCGCCAATATATGCCTGCCCATACTCAAAGACCCCGATGAGCAGCACATAGTCGTAGTCGGTGTCAAGATGCGGCTCAATATCTTTAAAATTTCCAACCATAATCGTGATATTGTCCATGTCACGGTTGCGGTAGGCATTGACTAAACTGCGCTTTCTGGACAAATCCACACAGGTGACACTGCCTGCCCTCCTTGCAAGTGTCCCTGTGACAGCTCCACACCCTGCACCGATCTCAAGAACCTTGTCTGTTTTTTTGAAGGGAATCCAGTCAATGATATTCGAGCGGAGCGGTGAGAAATGATAGAAAACAGGCCAGCTTTTCCGCTCCTCGATGATCTCTGGAAACTGCTCTCTTGAATGATGCATCGCAATGTCAAGCATCTCCTCCTCAATCTCGCCATCTGTATAAAAATCCTGCCCCTCATAATAAGCGTAATCCAGTACTACGCTCCCGATTTTTTCCATTCGTGCCTGCATATCCTCCACCATTTGCTTTGCTACTCCCCCTGAACCTTTGCGTAAGGTATGATCTTATCCGAGTGTGATACCCCTGCATCGCTGACTACCACCGTGGAATCCATATCATAATACCCCACCGTATTCTTGTCCGACACCACCGTCACATCAATCGCATCATAAAGCCTGTGATACACCTTGAAATCATTTCCCTCATAGCCTGTCACGCCAAAGGATACCAGATACTCACCGCCCTGCAAGGACATTTTCTGTGTAAAGGTGATATCCTTGACAGCTCCTGCCTGCACCGGCTCTAAAAACGCTTTCTCAAACATCGTATTGGTGCCAGTGATCTCTGTGCCCTTTGCCGTCTTGATCGAAAAAGCAAAGATTGGCGCGGGCAAATCCTGATGGAAGCGCACCCTCATATGAATATTGAAGCAAAGCCCTTTGATAATGGCATTGGTCTGTGTGCCGCGGTCATCCGTGAGGTAAATTTCCTCAATCTCGGCTTCCTGTGTGCCGTATTCCAATGTTTTTGATGCCTGTTCCTCCTGCGTCCTTGCGCGCTTCTGGACCGCCGCGCGGGTCTGCACTGCCTCCTGCACATCGGCATCATGCAAAAGACTCTGCTCTGACTTTGATTCCGGCAGTTCATACTGCCCTACCAGCACGCGCTTATAATCATCAATCATGTCCTTGGGCGACCCCTCGCCAAGCTTCACGCCCTGATTGAGCAGAATGACCCGGTCACAGTACTTTGCGATACTGCTTAAATCATGGCTCACAATCATGATGGTCTTTCCCATTTTTTTGAATTCATCAAATTTGTGATAGCACTTTGCCTGAAAAAAGACATCCCCGACAGAGAGCGCCTCATCCACGATCAGAATCTCCGGGTCGATATTGATTGCCACCGAGAAGGCAAGACGCACAAACATACCGCTCGAGTACGTCTTCACCGGCTGATATACATAGTCCCCAATATCTGCAAAATCAAGAATATCCTGAAGCCGCGCATCTATCTCCTCCTTTGAGAAACCGTTCATCGTCCCGTTGAGATAGATATTCTCCATCCCCGAATATTCCTGATTAAAGCCTGCCCCCAGCTCCAAAAGCGCAGAGATGCGTCCATTGACAGCAACACTTCCGCTTGAGGGATTGAGCACCCCCGTGATAATCTTTAGAATGGTGGATTTCCCGGAACCGTTTGTCCCGATAATCCCAACGCACTCTCCCTGCCTGATGTCAAAACTCACATCGGACAGCGCGTGCGACTCATGGTACTTCTGCTTTCTGGTCAGCTTGAGCGCCTCCTTGAGCCTGTCCATGGGCTTGTCATAGAGCTTGTATACTTTACAGACATTCTTTACTGCGATTGCAATTTCCCTGTTTTCATTTTTTTCGTCTACCATCGTTTCTCCCATCATATTATAAAACATCTGCAAAGTGCACCTTCAGCCGCCGAAAGATCAGGGCACCCAGTCCGAACAATACCACCGTCACAATCCAGAAATAAGCTGTCGAGTAAAAATCCTGCCAGAACCACTTTTTTGCAAACATCGTATCACGATAACCATTCACGATATAGAATACGGGATTAATCTTCAAGATCTTCTGTAAAACGGGACTCTTATCCAACATGGAGATATTCCACAGTATCGGGGTTGCCCACATGCCCACTTGCAGCATAATATTGATAATCTGCGTCAAATCCCGGAAAAAAATCACGATCGCACAAGTCGAATAGCTGAGCGCAAGCACAAACATAAACATGCAAAAAGTGTAATATAATAGCTGCAACAGATATATGGACGGTGCATAGCCATACACAAAATAGACGATCAGCATAAATGTGACAAAGAATAAATGGACAAACGATGCCGCAATCAGCTTGACAATCGGAATGATGCTGATCTTAAACACCACCTTCTTCACCAGATAGCTGTACTCCAACAGCGATGTCGTCCCGTTGTTGATCGCCTCACTGAAATAAAACCACGGCACCAGCCCCGCCGTAAGCCACAGTACATAAGGCGCCTCCACGCCGACAGTCAGAATCTCCTTCTTGTCCTGCCCCATCACATGGCCAAACACAAACCAGTATAACAATACCGTGACCACTGGCTGTGTAAACGCCCACAGACGGCCGAGATACGACCCCGCATAGCGGTTTTTGAAATCGTTTTTTGAAAGCTTCCAAATGAGCTGCCGCGACTGCCACAGCTCGACGGGCAGGGAGACCAGCCTGTCATAAAACCGGTAAAAAATTGCCATTGCACCGACGATGATCAGGCAGGCGATACCCTTTTTGACCGTCTCCTCCTGCGGGTCTGCAAGCGGGTTGTGATGAATGAGAATGATGGCTGCAAGCACTGCTGCCGCAAGTGTCACAATAAGCTTGACTGTCGTCTTGGATACCCCTTTTCTCATCGCTTGAAATCCTTTATACCGCCCCATTTGGGGTCCTTCTCAGAGAAGATCAGCTCCATTCCCTCCGGGATTGGCCACTGGATGCCAATATCAGGGTCACTCCACAAGAGGCCGCCCTCGTCATTTGGATGATAGAAATCCGTACATTTATAGCAGAACTCTGCATAGTCCGACAGCACCAGAAAACCATGCGCGAAATTCTTCGGTACAAAAAACTGCTTCTTGTTCTCCTCAGACAAGAGCACGCCAAACCATTTGCCAAAGGTCTTCGAGCCCTCTCTGAGATCGACTGCCACATCAAACACCTCGCCGCGCACCGCGCGCACCAGCTTATCCTGCGGAAACTCTTTCTGAAAATGAAGTCCCCGCAGCACGCCTTTCTTGGAGGCAGACTGATTGTCCTGCACAAACACTTGGTCAATGCCGGCTTCCTTAAAATCATTATAATTATAGGTCTCCATAAAATATCCTCTGTTGTCGCCAAAAACCTGCGGCGTGATCACTTTCAGCCCTTCTATAACCATGCCGTCAACGACACATTCCTCTACTGTAATCTTTCCCATTTTTCACGATTCCTTTCTATAAATTAAATACAAATAAACCAAATTTAATCAATCCCCAGATAGCTGACATTGAGATCCACTCTGCCCTCGATGCCGCCGACTGCGCCGCTTGAGGTGTACTGCCACATATCGTAGCGCCCCTCGTACTCCGGGGTCTGCCTGTACTCTGCAAGCCAGATATTGGGCGCATCCATCTCCTCGAGCACCAGATTATTCAGATACCAGTTGCGGCTTGCGTACACGCCTGCATCCAGCCCTGCATTCTGTATGGTCTGGCAGAATGCATTGACCACCGCGGTTCTTGTGCCCGGGTCCAAACCATCCGCCCTGCCGTTTCCGCCAGCGCCCTCTGTATCAATAAAGACGGGATAATCAATCGCGGTGTCACCGATCAAAGACACCACCATACTCGCCTCCTCGACCGCCTCAACCAAGTCCGTTGCCTGTGTAAAGAAGTACACGCCGACCTTGATGCCTGCTTTCTTGGCCCCCGTCAGATTTTTATAAAAATACGGGTCCTCGATCAGCCAGCCAGAAGAAGACCCCCGGTAACCGCATCGTATAATGGCAAAATCCACGCCTTCCGCCTTCACAACTTCCCAGTCGATCTCACCGTTCCACTTGGATACGTCAATGCCTAGCTGTACTGCGCTTTCGCGCTCTTCCTCCATATCAAGGAGTGCTTTGTACTGTGTGTCATCCTCATCTTCGCTGTCGATCTTCTTGTCCTTCGTGTCCTCCTTTAAGAAATCCACCTCGGACTCCGCGTGTACGAAAAAGTCAATATCGTCTATGACAGTATAGGACACAATGGATTTCACCCGGACATTGACAGGCGCCGCCGGCACCTTAAAGCCGGGCTGTTCCCCCAAGGACAGTTTGTACTCGCCGGGTTTGATGTCCGAGATCAGAATCACGCCGTCCTTGTCCTCATCGACGTACACGTTGGTATCTGCAACTTCCACGGCAAACTCCTGCCCCAAAACAGCGTCCCCTTTGTCATCGACAATCTTTACACGGATATCGCGCTCCACAGAACTTGCAAGCACGGTGAGACTGCGCACTGGTTCTCCATTCTCATCCACCTCATCATATGTATTCTGGCCTGCGCCGTCCGATGTCTGTGTATCAAAGAACGCGCTGTCCTTCATAAATGCAGATAAATCGGCGCCATGCACCTTTCCATCCGCTTCGATAATCTGTTTGGACATACTGTCTGTACTGTCTGTGGCTGCTTTGCCCGTCTCTTTTCCCATCAGGCGGTTATAGCCTGCAAACAACACCACCGCCACCACGGCAAGCAGCGTACACAGCACAAACAGTATCCCAATTTTCTTTCCCTTAGAGTCCATTGGCTACCTCTACAAGATATTTTCCATAATCCGTTTTCATCAGCGGTTCCGCGAGCGAGAGGAGCTGATCTTTGGTGATAAAGCCCCGCTTGTATGCGATCTCCTCAATGCAGGAGATATATAATCCCTGTCTCTTCTGGAAGGCACAGACAAAATCCGCAGCGTCGAGCAGTGAGTCGTGATTTCCGGTGTCAAGCCATGCAAATCCGCGCCCCATCGTCTCGACAGTCAGTGTCCCGCGCCTTAAATACTCGTTGTTGATGCTTGTGATCTCGATCTCTCCCCGCGCAGACGGTTTCACGTTTCTGGCAATCTCAACCACCTCATTGTCATAGAAATATAAGCCCGGCACCGCATAGTTGCTCTTAGGATGCTCCGGCTTCTCCTCGATCGAGATCGCCCTGCCCGTCTCGTCAAACTCAACTACGCCGTACTCCCTCGGGTCGCGCACATAATAGCCAAAGATCGTGGCGCCGCTTTCCTTGGCAGCCACGCGCTGCAACAGCTTCGAAAAGCTCTGCCCGTAAAAAATATTGTCACCGAGCACCAATGCCACAGAATCCGTCCCGATAAACTCTGCGCCAATGATAAACGCGTCCGCAAGCCCTCTTGGCTGTTCCTGAACCGCATATTCCATGCGAAGCCCAAGCTGCCCGCCTGTTCCAAACAATTCTTGAAAAACCGGCAGATCGCGCGGCGTTGAGATGATGAGAATCTCCCTGATTCCCGCAAGCATCAGAGTCGATAATGGATAATAGATCATCGGCTTGTCATAAACCGGCATAATCTGCTTTGAGATTGCTTTCGTGAGGGGATAGAGCCGTGTGCCCGCCCCGCCCGCTAATATAATTCCTTTCATATTTTGGTACCTTTTTCCTTCCATAACTTTACGCCAAAGTGGGAACGCCATACCATTTCGGTACATCGTTCCCTGTCTTTTGCCTACTTGTACATCTCTGCATAATATTTCTGATAATCACCGCTTGTGACATTCGCCATCCAGTCCTCATGCTCAAAATACCACTTGATGGTCTGGCGGATGCCGTCCTTAAACATCGTCTCCGGCTCCCAGCCAATCTCCGCCTTGATCTTGTCCGGCGCGATGGCGTAGCGTCTGTCATGTCCCTTTCTGTCCTCCACATAGGTGATCAAATCCTTCGAGACGAGCTGCTTTCGCGGGTCATCATCAGCGAGCTGCTCCTGAAGGGTCTCAAGGATGATATGGATGATCTCGATATTCTGTTTCTCATTGTGTCCGCCTATATTATACGTCTCAAACAGCCTGCCCTGCTCCTGTACCATGTCGATCGCCTTGGCGTGGTCCTCGACATAGAGCCAGTCGCGCACGTTCTTGCCATCCCCATATACCGGAAGCTTCTTGCCGTGAAGCGCATTGTTGATAATCAGCGGAATCAGCTTCTCCGGGAACTGGTACGGCCCGTAATTGTTGGAACAGTTTGTGATATTTGCCGGAAAATGATAGGTATCCATATAGGATTTCACCAGCATGTCCGAGGATGCCTTGCTCGCCGAATAAGGGCTGTGCGGCGCATAGGGCGTCGTCTCATAGAAATATCCGCCGTCCTCCTCAAGAGAACCATACACCTCATCGGTTGAGACATGCAGAAACTTTTTGCCCTCTTTGTAGCTGCCGTCTGGAAGCTCCCACGCTGCCTTGGCACAGTTGAGCATCACTGCGGTGCCAAGGACATTGGTCTGCACAAAGACCTCCGGGTTCTTGATGCTTCTGTCCACATGGCTCTCCGCGGCAAAGTGCACCACCCGGTCGATGTCATTCTCTGCAAAAATCTTTGCGATGGCATCCTTGTCTGTGATGTCTGCCTTGATGAAAGTATAGTTCTTTCTGTCCTCGACTTCTTTCAGATTCTCGAGATTTCCAGCATACGTCAGCGCATCCACGTTGATAATCCTGATCTCATTGTCATATTTGCGAAACATATAGTGAATATAATTCGACCCAATAAACCCAGCACCGCCGGTCACCAAATACGTTCTCATCCAATCCTTACCTCCGTAAAATATATTAT
>VSNR01000140.1 GCA_009774345.1 Lachnospiraceae bacterium
GAAGTACCTATACCATTTTTATTTATGAAAGTATTGATTTTATTTTTTTATCATATTTCAGTATGCGAAGTATGAGATCTTACATATTTGTGCTTGTTTCTTTTTTTATAATCACTCTCATAATCAATGACTGCAATTGTATTGTCTTCCAGAAGAAACACGTTGTCAATCTTCAGTTCGTTTGCCATAATCTGCGGGATATTCGTCGGTAACGCCTGTCTGACCGGTGGCAGGTTCAGACCATATACTTTCAGTGACTTACCCTGAAACCGCTCAGCAAACAGCTTTGATGTAATGTCTTTGTTCTGATATGCTATTTCACACATTTTTTCACCTTTCTTATCCTTTGAATGAAACTCTCTTTTTATTTTACCACAATCCGTCTGTGAAAAAAATAAAAACTTTTCACAGATAGAAGTGCCTACTGATACTGTGTCACTTTACATGCTGCCGGGAACTGTATTTTATTTTCCCTGGCAGTATGTAAAGTTGTTGTTTTCCTCTTAAAATACGCTGCTATGGTTCATAGACCGGGAAAAGGTACTGCGCATCCTCCGTGTAGGATTTTACAAACCTGTATATAGGCACGTTTGGACAGCATATGGCAATCCCGTCGCGGACTGGCGTCTGAACGCAGGATAAAAGACACTGCGAAAATGCCTCGCTCTTCCTGCCAAGCTGTTCCATCTCCCTCTGGGCTTTTAAATGGCAGCGTTCTTCCCTTGTCAGCTCATAGCATTTTGCTTTTGCATATTCCTCCTCTTCTTCAATGTATTCTACAGGTTCCCCTGTTTCTTCTGGTTCATCTTCATCATAATCAGAATCACTTCCAGAATTGTCAGTATTTACCTTATTATGTTTCAGGTAGCTGCTGACATTTTTAATGATTTTCTCAAGCGCCCTGTGTATTGCACGGGCAGTTCGTTTCTCCGTCCTGTGTTCCGTTTCAGGTTTGTCAGTATCATCATCTGGAATATTTCCATGATCCTCCCCTCCCGTCTGCACAGGACTTATGTAAAAGACTGTTTTCTGCCCATGTCCGATACTCCTAACCCAAATGGGAGTCCGAAGATATTAAATTTCTTCTCGGATGCCGTATTTTTGGGCTGGGACAATGGGGAAACGCTGTTTTTGGCACCGTTCTGCCTTGCTGCTTCCCATCTCCTGTCAAAATCATCCTGGTCGTCAGGCTGCCCAGCAAAGTCTTCCACATTATCTGCCGTAAATCCTGTATCGTTTTCATATACATTGTCCATCATGTCGGAAACTACTGTGTTTTCCATAGTGTCAGCGGATATAGGGCTGTTCTTTAGCGACTGTCGTCCGTAATCCTCATACTGTATGGATTCATCAGTCAGTCCGACGTTGGTTTTCATACGGTCCGCGTCATCAGGTAAATTGCAGTCTCCTGAAAGACAATTATTTTCCAGACTTTCTGTATCAAACCTTCCCTGCGGTTCACGTTTTAAATCCGGCAGGAAATCCATGAGTGCCTGTTCGAGATCCGGCAGAACATATATATTCCTGTCTATCCTGTTTTCTACTACAGGACTGTCAGTCGTGTTTTCCGCCTGTTTTAAAACAATGCTGTCTGGTTTCGGCTCCGAAATGGGAGTTGTATCCTGTACTGCCCTGACAGGTGTTTCATTCTGCGCTGTCTGAGCTGATTTTACCGGCTGAATGACTTCCCTGGTCTTTTTCGTGTCCATACAGGGGGAATCTTGATGAAGTTTCCTCACAATACTTATAATTCCCCCGTACATGGCATAGGTGTCCGACTCTTTTCGCATTCCTTTTTCAAGCCCGGCTGTCGCTTCTGCCAGGCTGTTGAGCTGCGACATGCCGTATCCCGCAGTTTCCTCCTTTAAAAGACGGATGTATTCCATGTTGCTGTTGTCGGGCGTTATCCCCGTTTTCAGCAGTACCATGTCAACGGCTGTCCTCATGAGGTCTTTCGCGAAAAGACGCATTGATCTCCCTTCGGAAACAAAGCTGTTTAACTGTTCCATGCACAGGCTTAAATCTCCCGAAAGCATGGCTGAAATAAATTCCACGGTAAATGTATAATGGTTGATGCCAAGCAGCATTTCCACATCGCTTTCCGTGATGTTTTTGCTCTGCATCGACATCTGCTCCAGTAAGGACAGGACGTTGCGCATGCTTCCGTCGGCATAGGCCGCCAGGAGGTTCAGCGCGTTGTCCGATATTTTTATTCCGTGCTTTTTTGCTGTCTCCCCGGCATGCCTTGCCAGCATGCCCGCGGAAATAGACTCAAAACGGTATATCGGCGCTCTTGAGCGTATTGTTTCAGGAAGTGCCGTCTCATCTGTCGTACACAGGATAAACATGACATGCTCTGGCGGTTCTTCAAGCGTCTTTAGCAGTGCGTCCCATGCGGAGGGTGAAATCCTGTGGCATTCGTCGATGATGATCACCCTGTATCTCGACATGGGTATGTAGTTGATCTCCTTCATCAGCTTCCTTGCTGCATCCACACCATTATTGCTTGCTCCATCTATCTCGATGACATCCGTCCCTGACCTGTCGAGTATGCTCTTACAGCTTGCACATTTCAGGCAGGGGTTCCCGTTTTCATCCCTGTTTTCTCAGTTTGCCGCGCGTGCAATGATCCGCGCGACGGTTGTCTTGCCTGTCCCGTATTTGCCGCAGAGTATGATGCTGTTAAAGAATACACCCCTTTTTGCCTGCGACTGTAGATTTTTTATGACAAATTCCTGTTCCTTTACGTCATCAAATGTCTGTGGTCTTTCATCAGCATACAGCATAATAATCCTCCATTTCCATGAATGCCTCTGGATTGATTAATCCCATGAGAAATTCGAAATAATCATTTTTATTGTATCTCCCTTTTATAGTGCACGCCCCGGAAAGCGATGCGCTCTTTCGGAGCAGAAACAGAAGCTCCTCCTCCATGTACAGCCTGGATATGCCCCCAAAATCGAGGCGGTATCTGGAATTTGCGCCGGCATTCTGTATCAGCGTGCCCTTGAACAGCTCCGCCAATGCAAAAAAGAACGATTCCGTCTGAAAACTGTCAAAAGTCTCGACAATGCTGTCACTGTCTTTTTCCTTCAGGCAGTGCCCTGCTTCAAGGATATGACGGAGCCCGTTCTTTCCCTCCGCAGTTAAAAGCACTTTTATGATGTTTCCTGTCTCTTTCAGATATTTTTCATCCTGTGAAAGTCTGACATACCTTCCCGGGGCTCCCTTGCATCCCATCAGTGCGGTCTCGTTTACGTTCCCGCCAAAAAAATTCCTGATGGAATCCGTGTCAATTTCCGGGAAACGCAGGATTCCGCACCTGCTCAGAATTGTGTCTGCCGGTTTCTCATGGCACACCAGCAGTACGGTTGAATGTGCCGAACCGTCCTCCAGTGTCTTCAGCAGCCTGTCCTGTGCAGCCTCACTCATTTTGTCCGCGTCGTCTATGACAACGACGTGCGGCCTGTCTGATTTATATATGGTTTTGTCAAATGCATCCTCCAGCATGTCGCCGGTAATTATCCCGGATTCCGGCTCCAGCAGGGTATACAGGGGGCAGGACGAAAGTTTGACGGGTTCTATCCCCAGGTCAGAAGCGGCAATCCTTTCGGAAATCTGCCTTTTTCCCATTCCTTTTTCCCCTAAAAGCACCATGCTGACACCTTTGTTACTGCATCTTGCACGTACCTGTAAATCAGTTACTCTATTCATCAGTAGTTCCATTTTTAACCTCTTTCTGTTCAAATTTTTTCTTTTACCCTATAAATGCGTCTGTCAAGTGACGCTGAATAAATGTCCTGGCTCATACTGTATGGATATTTTTTGTCATATTCGGCAAAATCATTTTTATACGAGCCAATAAAAAGCGTATTTTCCACTGCCGATTTTACAAGCTGTGCCTCCACGGTTCCGGGCGGTACCCTGCACGCAATGGCACTGAATATGTGCAGAAGTTCCGCCCTGCCCTTTCCGCTGATCTTGTGGAAGGCCTGTGTGTCAAGGAGCATCTTATGGGTGTAAAAATCCTCACCTGCCATTCCCTGGCAGATATCTGTTGTAAAAAATATCCCACGCCTTACCAGCATTTTGGCTGACGCAAGCCCGCTGAGCAGAGCTGCTGTGAGCGCGATGGAAATGTTGCATTTCACAAGGCTTGCTACCCGCAGTTCATAGTATGTTCTTGCCGCGGCTTCGGAAGTGTACGTAAGCAGTCCGCCTATATATGAAAAAGCGCCCTTTACGCTCAGAGGCAGCATGGCGATCTCCTCCATCCTCCCGGCCGGCAGGAGTTCGTCTGCCAGGTTTCTGTATGGCTCCTCAATATACGACATGATTTTACAGATCCATTCAAATGCCCGTTTTTTGGAATCGCCGCTGATCGTCTCGATATAATCAGAAACTTCGTAGTATTCCGCCTCCTCCATCCTGTCAATCGTAAGGTCAGGCTTTCCCGCATATACAGTATACCGCCCCTGTACCAGGACGACGGTGCCCGTATACCTTTCATATTCGGGGATGATGTTTTCTGCCCACACTCTGCCCCTGATCCATCCTGTCACATCCCGCAGAACAATGTCCTGCCATTTCGTGCCGCTGTCGTTTGAGTTGTAGGTGACGCTTTCAAGGTAGAAAATTTCGGCAAACTTGTCATCATGGTATTTTCCACCGATGATATCCCTTGCAAATGTGGTCTTTTTGTACCTGCCGCATTCTAATAGCTGCATTCTGGTGTCCTCCTTTTTCATGAAATTCATTGGAATCTGTTCCCTCCTTTGTCATGTGGTTAGCTGTGCTGTTTCTGCAACAAAAAAGCACGCATAGAAAAACCTATGCGTGCATCAACACTGGTTACGTGGCCTGTAAGGCCTGCGTTTTCCCAAAGGGAAAGAAACATATGATTAAAAAGATACGTTACTAAAGTAGCATAAACAGGAGACTTAATCAAGCGTATAATTGACTTGTCTATCAAAATTCTGTATTAATTGTGTATTGTAATCATAAATTTTCGACGATAGTCTGTACATCGCTAATGTTGCAGCTGCAGTCCATTGCTATCTGTAAGGATGTCAGTCCTTCCCTATGCTTCTTTATGATCTCTGCCGCCAGTGCAAGTCCCTCGTGCCGGCCGTCAGTATGATTATGTCCCTCGTACCGGCTGTGGGCTGACTGTTCATATAGTTCTGCGATCAGCATATCCTATCCCCCTTTTCATGTCAGAATGATTCTGTTATGTATTTATCGGAATATGGTGATATTAATTTATATGCGTCTGGTATTTTTATCCGCTGCATTTAATATTTCTGGCTTAAAAAAGCAGCTTTTACATTTACTGTAAAAACTGCTTGAGTATTTTACTGCTTAAAATGTGCTTCCCGGCCTGATTCAGATCCCGACATAAAATGATAACTTTGCCATATTAGCATAATAAGTGCATTAATGCAAGGAGATTATAAAATAAGTATAAATAATCCCCCTATGCTTCTTTCCAGTATTTCTGCATTAAATCCTCTGTATATATTCCGTCGAGGAAGTATTTCCTGTTGACTCTGGCACTGGTCAGGTTCCTGCTTAGGCCCAGCTCCTGACAGGTTTCGATCATTCCTTTTATGCCTTCTTCCCTGCCTTCATTCCGTTCATAGCTCCTCACAGCATTCATGTCGGCCTGCGCATATTTTTCTACTAATAACATGGCTAATCCTCCCTGTTATGCCGAGAGCAAAATCCAATCCTGTAATATGGGAGGATTTAACTCCTTATTTTCAGACAATTCTTTTACCTCCGCAATGATGGCTTTCATGAAATTTTTATCCTTTGTGGATTCAAGTACCTTTTCATCATTAATGTCAGCTATACTTCCTGTGGTTTTGGCTGGTTCTTTTGTATGTGTTCTCGTTCCATGGTGCATATTTTCTCCTGTGGCAGTCCCTGATACCGCTAGATCCAGTAAGTCCTCAAAAGCTCATCTGCTTCCTCTGCATTTGTCCCAAATTCCTCCATGATGTATTGTCTGGCTGTCTCAGGCGGGATTCCCAGTCTCTGATAGGTGCGGATTGCTCCAATCTTCTTCCCTTCTTCCCGTCCTTCTTCTCGTCCTTCCTCCCGTCCTTCTTCCCGTCCCTGATAGAGTAATATATCATCTCTTGAGAATTGTGCCATTGTCATATCACATACCTCCTTATCTGTCAACAAATCCACAAATATATCTCTTTTGACCAATAGTTCTATATAATCTGCCACGCTGAATACATTATCTGGCATGACATACTGGTTCTGCTTTTCTTTTTTGGCAGCACGCTGTATATAAGTTATCCCGTTCGCTGTCAGTGCATAGTCCAACATGTCTCCCTGATATAAAGCAAACCGCTCTGGCTGTATTCCTGATTCGATATACTCTAACGTCTCCTTCATGGTCATACGGAAATCATATACATGTACCACTGCCTCCAGATCCGGCTCTGTCAGTGCGCTCTTGTATTGTTCCCCGACTGCCAGATACGAATCACTCAGACGGGTATCATACTGCACCTTCTCAGGCAGTTTTTCCGCTCTGCTTTCCAGTCCTGTCTGTAACATATACAGCTTCGGGACTGGAAAACAGACACGCTTTCTGCTGTACAGCAGTTTTTCGCTGTCCACAGTGGAGCGCAGCCCTGATGTTATATATTCGAGCAGCCTGTAGGGGACATTGGGGCATACTGTCGCCTGATTCTCTGCCATGACATAGAATACCGCATTCGTAACAAAGGCCAAGTCATTTTCTCTGTTCCCAAAAAGTACTGGACGCACATTGGATACAACAATCTCTTTTCCTTCTATTCCCAAAAGAAAAGCGGCAAGTTTTTTCTGGCGCTCTTCGGAGGCGTATACTGTCTTGAAAAATGTGTCTTTCGCCTTGGTATTCACTGGGAGTACTTCTTGTGGTTTTGGCTGGTTCTTTTGTATGTGTTCTCGTTCCATGGTGCATATTTCCTCCTGTGGCAGTCCCTGATCAGCGTTTCCTCTGTAACCACGCCTTCGTCAAGCGCTATCTGCATGTTATGCCGCAGGCATAATTTTCATATTCAAAAAGCCTTATCGTAATTTTCCCGTCTGGTAAGCTGCTCTCGCACTCAATATGATATTTCTTTGGTATTTTCCCAAAAACAGTAAAATTTGTGTCGGTGATCCGTTCTTTGTCTGCCTCATCCTGCTGGTCTAAAAAATGTTCATTTGGATAAAAACGGATTTCTTTCTTCCCTGTATATGTCTCCCCAAAAATTTCATTGATTACGGGAATAATCAGTTTTCGGCAGTCATTTAAGATTGTCCGAAATACCCCGTCATATATCGTTGCCATAGCCTTTTTCCTTTCGTTTTGTGTCTTTAGCTTCTGTCTATTTTGGGGGATTCCTTACCTTTTTCCTGTGTTTACTTTTCAGGTACTTTCCCCTTTTCCGTATGTATACTGTCTGGTAATCAAACAAGACGCCTATATGTCTATTTTTCTGGGTATGTTCCTTTCTCAAAGTGTCTACGGTTTGGGATTCTATTTGTTATTTCAGGCCTAGCAGTCATATATTATTTCCCCTAGCGGTAATCAACATTTTGGACAATCCCTTTAGCTTACCGTGTCTACCTTATAGGGTACATTATAATGAAAGCATCAGCATGTCAGACGCATACAGCTCTGCCCTTTTGAAGATAAAATCCTGCAGGGATATCTGGAATTCCGTATCAGAATGCCTGCCGTCCTTTAATTTGGCAGGCTCGTCGAAAATAATCTTCTTGGAATCCTTTGACTGCATGAATCCCTCATTCGCATAACTGCCCTCAATTTCAATGGAGGCATCCTGCAATACATTCTTTAGCAGGTATGCAAGACGCTCCCTGTGCGAATCCGCGCTGAAAATCCGCTTGGCTATGGTATCTGAAAGCAGGGACGGCAGCTTCCTGCCCGCCAGTACATCTGCAATCTCATTTCGGTCCTGCTCTTCAAGCATTCCCAGAAGCTGGTTCTCGTATTCATTTATACGTTCATTGTCCTGTTCTTTTATCAGCAGTTCCACAATGTCTGAAACAGCCTGTTTCCTTTGTTTATCCATGTAATAATGTTCTCTCCCTGTATTCCGAACTGCGGCTGGTGAAAGGAAGTTTTCTTTCCCTTTCATTATAACACGCAGTCCCATAATGTCAAAATGTTTCCTCCGGTTAAAGATACCTTGCATAGTCAAACCCTATGGTATCATAGCTTTCATGGAAGTATTTAATCGCATACTGTCTCTGCGCGGGCATCATGTCGGGAAATTCCTTATAGAGATGTTCCCCGGCATAAGGACATCCGAGACAGCCTGTACCTGTCAGGTGGCTGCACTTCCCGCTGTTATCAGGAGCATAAGGAAGGTTTTTACGTATATGCAAAGCCCAACAAATGCGACCCAAAAACAGCCATCAAATATATTGGCCGCTATCTCGGGCGTCCCGTCATCGCCACATCCAGGATTGACAAATATGACGGCGACTTTGTCACTTTCCACTACAACCGGCACGAAGATGACAAGTATATAGAAGAAACTGTCCCTGTTATGGAATTCATACAGCGGCTTATCAGACATATTCCTGAAAAAACTATAAAATGATCCGTTATGGCGGCATCTATGCCCGCCACCGGGAAATTGACAAAAAGCTCCATCGTGCAGTTTCCCATGAAAAACACCATTTTTACAGAAGCTTTAACCAGTGGCGTACCGCAATCCTTTCAACATTTGGCTATGACCCATTAAAATGTGAATGCGGTGCCACAATGCTGTTTTTAGAACTTTACTTTAACCATAAGCATGTTTCTCTGGAAGAAATGTACGAGAAAGTCATGTCCCGTTCTCGTGGAAAGAGGTCATCCGCATGACTTCCACAAATCCAGTTCCTATGGTATACTCCTTTCAAAGGAGGCCATTCATATGAAGCAGGACATAGAGAAACTACGCAAAAAATATATTGATAATCCACCAGAAGGGATGACATCCGGGGACATTCGCCACATGAGCGGGGATGAACTTCTGGACATGGATTATTTCTTAAACGAGGACGACTTATTTGATGACGAGGCTGGCGTGGAAGGTTTTTATATCTTCTAAACTGTGTCGTCTTATTGTCATACTCCGGCAAGAGTTTATCGAGCATCTGTTCGATAAACTCTTGTTCCCCTTTTGTATCTCTGAATATCGCAATTTCCTATAAAGCAAAAAAAGTGCCGGCGCATTGTCTGCACCAGCACATGGTATGTCCATTATTAATATGAAATTGTAACCTCCCGGAAAACCAGGAAACATAAATGAATAAAAATACAAGGGAAGTGTAGCATAATAAGCCGCTTTAATCAATCCTTATTTTTGGGCTTCTCCTGGCAAAATGAACATTCCCCTGTTCACAACTGACTCAGCTTCTTTTCGATATACCAACGAATGATTCCGACATATGGCTCAATATACTCGCTCTGTTCTGAATAAATCCGCTGCATCTTCTCTAAAAAAATCCGTTTGCTTTTCTTGTCTTTATACGGATGCAGCCGTTTCTGAAATTCTCTCAGGGCTGTTTTCCTGCCCAGTAGTGGTGCACCATTTTCATAGTTTAAATTCAGGCATTCCTGAATAACCTGTTCGGGACTTGTATATCCTGAATGGGCTCTTCCAGTACTATCCTGATATTCAAATTTATGACTGGTTGTATCAGATGAGTGTATTTCTCCACTATTACTATAATAGATCCTCTCCATATCTGATTTATTCAGCGCATTGATAAAAATTTGCCTGTTACCCTTCTTTGTGTCGCAGGACATTGCTTTTACAGGACCTCCGTCGCCGCCCCTGCAGACTGCAAGAAGATTATGATACTGCAGTTCATTTTCCGGCGTCCTGGCTTCAAAATGCTCTATTTTTGTATCTTTTGCATCA
The DNA here is from genome assembly GCA_009774345.1 of Lachnospiraceae bacterium. Taxonomy (GTDB): domain Bacteria; phylum Bacillota; class Clostridia; order Lachnospirales; family Lachnospiraceae; genus COE1. The sequence goes on from VSNR01000140.1 coordinate 9,930, forward strand.
GTAATCCGCCGCATGCAGTATGCACAAAGATGTCCCTGTTCTTTTAATAAAGATTCCCTGAGCTGTATTTTTACATCCGCATCCATGTCATCAAAACTGGCATTGATCTGGTGTCTATATTCCAATAAAAGATTTGGTTCCGGCTTCTTTTGAATATATATCATTTATAATCCCCTTTACTGCTCTACATCCAAAACAATCTGGTTTTCAATGATTTCATTTGCATTTTCACCCATAATATCTTTCATTTTATCAAGTATCTTCTTTGCGGAATCATAGTCCTCATTATCAACGGCCCGGTCAAATTCTTTCTGCATTCCCACAACTTCATCTGGCCGTACATTTGTGTCCATCACTTCCCTCAGTATTTCTTCCACAGTCCGGCCATAAGTCATGTCCTGCGGCTGATAAATTTCATTATGATTCAGAATCCAGATATTTTCCCTGGGAACATTAAGAAGAATGCTGGGCGAGTGGGTAGTTACAATAAACTGTATATTTGGAAATATCTCCATTAAACTGCCCATAATTTTCTTTTGCCATGATGGATGTAAATGAAGGTCAATTTCATCAATTAAAACGACACCAGGGGTTTCCAAAACCTTGTCCAGTAAATTAGGATTTAACAATGCCATACGATAGGCAATGTCTGCAACCAGGCTAATGATCCCTTTCTCCCCGTCACTTAACATTCTTACAGGAAATTTCTCTGCTTCATGATGACGATAAACATATATTTCTAACTCATGGCTTCTCACATCATATGCAAACTTTACATCTGTCACAGAATTATCTATGTTCAGGTAACATTTACAAAGAGCCTTTTTTACTGCTTCCAGCTCTGCAATTGCTGTTCCCTCCTGTAGCTGGATATAGGTCATTTCCTCAAACCACTGCATCATTTGTTTTTCGTTTGATTCTGCGGCAATACAATCCACATATCCCATCTGCCGATTTAGTTTTTCGCCTTTTACATATTTTGTACGGTTTCTTTTTTGTAGCCACAGTCTCCCTGTTCCATAATATGCAACCAGAGGAAGGATACACGTCACATCCCCGGAACGCACGCTGTTTTGTAGAGTCCGGGCATAGTCTGCAATAAGTTTTACATTTCCATGCGTGGTGCGGCGGTCCTTTCCATTTAATTCCCTCTGCCATCCGATAATAGTTTCTGAAGAATTTAATATTACATTCTTCTTATCCACCGTTCCTTCAGCATATATTTCTACTGGAAATTGTTCCTGCGGTTCTATGCGGCTGCCAACACAAAACATTTTGTAATGTGCATCTTCCGGCAAAATGGAATTGCTCCTTATACCGTCAAACCCCGTTAAATATCCTCCCAGCGCAATTGCCAGGGCATCTAAAATAGTAGATTTGCCTGCCCCGTTAATACCGACCAGAACATTGCACTTCGGATGTAATTGTATTTCCAGATTTTCGAAACATCTAAAATTTTTAACCCTTAATCGTTCAATCCTCATTACTGATTCCTCCATAGGAAATACTCATGTATTGTTTTTAGTATAACATGAATATATGTTTCATTCAACTTGAACTCTTTTGGTGTTTCATATTATAAAATACCGAAA
>VSNR01000141.1 GCA_009774345.1 Lachnospiraceae bacterium
TAAAACATGCTACAAGTACTGGAATTATGTGGCATTGTGAAAATAATTTAGAGCAAGGCTCACGGATTCAGGTATATGCTAATTATAAACCTATTTTACTAATTTGTGGAGTGACAATACTATGACAAATTCGCGACAAATATACGACATCCTTCCCCATATTCAGTAAAAAATAAGTAAAAGAACAGGAAATTTTCAAACATAAACCGACATTTGAAAAACATATCACTGTTAAGTCGCGTCAGTTTCAGAGCGTGTTTGAAAAATGCTTCTGCCAAATGTGCGTCACAATTTATGGGAGATTAAATCATTATACAGATTACTGGTCAAAAGCATAAAGGGTTTGGGGATACCCACGCCTCTTTCTCACGGTCATACCGCCGGATCTCGTGCGGCTCCTCCAACGATATCCACACATACTCATACGCTTCTCCAATATCCCCATAGGTTATAACCTGATCGCCAAACCGCTGCCAATAGGCATCTTCCCCCAGAAGGAACATGGCGGAATACTCGATTCCCTCTACGCCGTCCAATACGGTAATTCCCTGAACGGGACTTAAAACCACCTTCTCGCGCGTCCATTCCGGTATGCGTCTGTATAGTTCCTCCTCCAGCGAATACATCAGTTCATAATGATCGCTGTTCCAGTTGTAAGCCTTGAGGGTATCATAGTCAGAACCTACAAGGTAGGCATTCTTTCCCTTCATGTCTGGGATTGTGATGGAAAACTCCCGTTTTTCCCGCCCAAACGGCAGTGTTTCCGCCGCATAGACAAACACATCCACACGCCCGCCGGTACTGGCGCTTTCCTTCCACTCCACGCGGGTGACGCGGGTTCCTGCGCTATTCACAGTGCCTTTGAGCGTAAGGCTCTGCGTCTCTTCATCATACTGCGCACTCTCAACCCACATAGATGCACTCCACGGCAGACTGCCAATCACGTAAACTTTCAGAAATACGCCAACGATCAGTGCAGCCGCCAGCAGCCCCCCCATCATTGCCGCCATTTTCAGCCAGCGGGTGCGTCTGCGTATCTTCTTAAAGCCGTCGAGCGCTGCCTGCTCATCTGCGGACGTGCTGCCCTGTCTGGGCACCATCTCCTCTTTCATCTCTGCCAAAAACTGCCGGCACGCCCCGCAGCTTTCCAGATGTTCCCGCACTGCGGTGTCCCCTGCCCCGCTCAGCACACCGTCAAGATAGCCGGGCATCAAATCCCTGATAATGTCACACTTTATTTCACTCATACTTTTCCAGCTCCTTTCTGATTTTTTGTTTTGCGCGGTAAAATACCGTTCTGCTCCAGTTTTCACTCTTTCCCAAAATTTCACCAATCTGCCGAAATGAGAGCTCTCCGGTCATGCGGTACAAAACAACCTCCTTCTCAAGTTCCGGCAGAAGGTGGATCGCGCGGTACAACTCCTTTGTGCGTTCCTGTTGCAGCGCACACCCCTCGCCATCCTGTCCATGTGCATCAGGAAGCTCCTCTGTCCACTCCACAATGTCAAACCGTTTCCTTTTACGCAGCTCCTGCCACATCACATGCTTGGCAATCTGGCAGAGCCATACAGACAGCTTGCAGGAGCCGTCATATCTGGATATGGAATCCACCGCGCGCAGAAACGTTTCCTGCATCAGTTCCTGTGACCAGTCCGCATCGTGCGTGTGCGTGTACAGAAAACGATAGATTAGATTCGCGTATTCCTGATAGACCGCATCCATGTCAGTTTTGTCCACTGTTCCACCACCTCCTCACTCTTTATATCCCACTTTTACCGCTTTTGTTGCAATTTAACCCCAAAAATATTGCATACAAATGAAAAAACAGGCAGAGGAACCCGCTTGTCCTCTGCCTGTCTTGCCTTATTCCATTTTCCATTCTTTATGATGAAGTGCCCCCTCCATCTGCATACCGGCAAACTGCTGCTGCCGCAGCGCTTCATAGAGCACAATGCTGACACTGTTGGACAGATTCAGGCTTCGAATCTTGTCCAGCATGGGAATGCGAATGCATGTTTGTTCATACGCCACTAAGATCTCCTCTGGAATCCCGGCACTCTCCTTTCCAAACATGATATAATCCCCGGTGCCATACTGTGCCTGCGTGTACACCTTTTTTGCTTTGGTCGTCGCCATCCAGAGCTTTGCCTGAGGGCGGTCTTTCAGGTTCTTCTCTATAAATTCCTCAAAGTTCATGTAGCGCCGCACATCGAGGTGCTCCCAGTAATCCATGCCTGCCCTGCGCAGTTCCTTGCCCGTCAGGCGAAATCCCAGCGGCTCGATCAAGTGCAGCACCGTGCCTGTCGCGACACAGGTGCGCCCTATATTTCCAGTGTTTGCTGGTATCTCTGGCTGGTATAGTACAATGTTCATGCTCATTTTAACCGCTCCACAAAATGCCCCAAGCGTCCCATTGCAACTTTGAGTTTCTCAAGAGAGTACGCATAAGAGATGCGCAGAAATCCCTCGCCGCTGTCCCCAAATGCATTGCCGGGCACGACAGCCAGCTTCTCCTCATGCAGGAGCCTTGAGGCAAATTCATCACTCGTCATGCCAAACTGCTTCACACACGGGAACATGTAAAATGCGCCAAACGGCTCAAAGCATTCCAGCCCCATCTCCCGAAAAGCATTCACGAGATAACGCCGTCTCTGGTTGTACGAATCCCGCATCATCTGAACATCCGCATCGCCGTTTTTCAGCGCGTCAATTGCCGCATACTGTGACGTTGTCGGCGCGCACATAATACAGAACTGATGAATCTTGTACATCTGTTCAATGATCTGTACCGGGCCGCACGCATATCCAAGCCGCCATCCTGTCATTGCGTAGGACTTGGAAAATCCATTGATCAGAATCGTCCGCTCCCACATGCCGGGAATATTGGCGATCGAGACATGATTTTCCGTGTAGCACAGCTCAGAGTAAATCTCATCTGACAATACAAAAATATCATGCTTCTCGATGACCTTTGCAATCTCCTCCAAATCCCTGCGCTCCATAATCGCACCCGTTGGATTATTGGGAAACGGCAGAATCAGCACCTTGGTCTTGTCCGTGATTGCTGCCTCAAGCTCTGCCGCAGTCAGGCGGAACTGGTTCTCATTTTTTAATTCTATAATCACAGGCGTTGCCCCGGCAAGCACTGCACACGGCTCATAAGAGACATAGCTTGGCTGGGGAATAATGACTTCATCCCCCGGGTCCACCATCGCGCGCAGCGCAATGTCGATCGCCTCGGAGCCTCCGACTGTGACCAGTATGCCGCTCTTCGGATCATAATTCAGATCAAAACGTCTGTTTAGATAGCGGTTGATTTCCTCCCGCAGCTCCAGAAGCCCCGCATTTGCCGTGTAAAAGGTTCTGCCCTTCTCAAGGGAGTAAATCCCCTCATCGCGGATATGCCACGGCGTCTCAAAATCCGGCTCGCCAACGCCAAGTGAAATGACATCGGGGTCATTCATCTCGCTCACAATATCAAAATATTTGCGGATGCCAGAAGGTTTTATCTCTACGATTGTCTTTGATAAAGGGTTTCTCATGGTGTCACCTGCATCCTTTCATCAGATTCTTTTTTATCCAGAATCGTGCCGTGGTCTTTGTATTTTTTCAGGATAAAATGTGTCGCTGTGCTGATGACAGTCTCTAGGGTAGACAGCTTGTCAGACACAAAGTTTGAAACCTCCTTGAGCGTCTTTCCCTCAAGGCTGACAAGCAGGTCATATCCGCCCGAAATCAGATAGACCGCGTGAACCTCCGGGTACTTGTAGATGCGCTCTGCGATGCTGTCAAAGCCCTTGCCGCGCTGGGGCGTCACACGCACCTCAATCAATGCATTCACCTTCTCCACCGAAGTCTTTTCCCAGTCAATCAGTGTGTGATAGCCGCAGATAATTCCTTCCTTCTCCATCTGCGTCATCTCATTGACAACATCTGCCTCCTCCATGCCTAGGATAACTGCAAGCTCATGCAGGTCAATTCTGCTGTTCTTCTCTATAATTGACAAAATTTGTTCTCTCATACTTCTGCTTCCTCCATTGCTCCCATTTTTACTATTTTTCCAGTATCATTGCCAGATACCCGCGCACGGTAGCGGAAGAGTTCGTCTTCATTTGCAGATTCCAGAAATCTTGACTCCTCCCCGTGGCGTATGATGCGGTCATTGCCCTGTGTCGTGCGTCCGATCACCGCCGCAGGCACACCTGCCGCATCCAGCGCACGCACCAGCTCACCGCCGTTTGACGAAAGGATGAGCAGGCTTCCGCCCGCCATCAGTTCATACGGATTTAAATCAAAATATTCACACACCTCGATCGTCTCCTGTCTCACAGGTATGCGCTTTAAGTCTGCGACCAGTCCAACGCCATTTGCTGCTGCCAGCTGCCATAAGCCGCCGTACACACCGCCCTCCCGCAGTGCCAGCAGATAATCTGCGCCGGACTTCACGGCGGTAGCGGCCTCCGGCGCGACGGACAGATACTGGTAAAACTCTGCCGCGGTATCCACAAGGTCCGATGGATACCGGCCGCAGAGCTTCTCGCGGCTTGCCGCCGCTATGACCGCTGTTCCCTCAAGTCCCAGCCACTTTGTCATGACAAGATCTCTGTCCACCAGCGGCTGCTTCCTGATTGGCACCAGAGGACTCTCTGACCGGTTTTTCATGCCTGCGCTGATGACACAGACCGCCACAGTCTCTGTGACCATCGGAAGCACCTGAACATTACAGCCTAAGATCGGAATCCCTGTCTCCTCCGCCTGCCCTGCGGCAGCCTCTGTCATTTGGCGGAGCTTGATCTCGCGAAGCTTCTCCGGCACCATCAATGTAATGTTGGCATAGGCATCAAACAATCCTGACGCCGCACTGTTGGCACAGCAGGCAATCACATGGTTCGTCGCTGCCAGATACGCCCGCGCCGCAGTGCGGGAATCCATGCCAAATGCAGCCGCCTGACCGGACAGAATGCCGGCACAGTTCCCGCTCCCCGCCAAAACGGCGCAGTCTGCCCCCAGTCCTGCGCCATTTGCCTTCATCACTTTTATCACAGAGCGCTCATAGATGCTCTGTGCCAGTTTTCCGCACTTCATCGTCAATCCCCCGTTTACAGTTATGGTTCTGCCTGCTGTTCTGCCGCTGCCTGCTGCTCTAAAATCTGCTGCTGTAACTGTGCCTGCTGCTCCAATAACTGCTGTTGCTGCAACGCCTGATAATACGCCTCAAGGTCTGCCTGCTGCTGGGCTGCCGCTTCTTGCTGCTGCTGCGCCGCTGCCATCTCTGCCTTGATCGCCGCTGCCTCCGCCTTGCATGTGTCGATACTGCCCGACGCCACAGCCGCATTGATACGCTGGGCATACACGGGATTGTCTGTGTTGACACCCACCACAGCCGACCGCGGGGAGACTTTGTAGGAGCTCTTGTTGATGACCTCGCGGCTCACCTCGACACCATTCTCCTCGACAATCTTCCACAACTGTGCTGTGTAACCCACATGCGCTGATTCTACGCTGATATAACCCACACCCTGCCCGGAAGCCGGCGTGATAATCTCATGGTCAGGATGCGTGGTCGAGAGCGTCTCACTCTCATAGCGCACGACGTGGCTGGGATCTCTCTGCTCCACGCCATAGATTGTGAACGTGATCTGTTTCCCCTGCGTAACCCCTTCTATGTATATAGGATTTTCCCAGCTATTGACAAAGCGGAAATCCTTTCCTGAGGACTCCGCGATCGCCGCATCCATAGACGGCTTCACATAGGCAATAATCATCGAATGGTTATGCCGCTCTGTCACCTCAAGCTCTGAGAGTAAGACCGCGTTGTACAGCGTCGTTGAGACCTGACAGATCCCGCCGCCCAGACTGTCAACCACTTTGCCGTTCATATAGGAGCCTGCTGGATAATAGCCGTTTGCCTCCGTAAATGGCTTGATGGTATCATAGGTCGAAAACTCGTCTCCCGGATACAGCAGCGTACCGTTGATTAAGCGCGCGCCGTTCTCAATATTTTTGCATCGCGAGGCACTGCTGGTCGAATAACTTGTTGTAAAAGTACCTAGGACATCTGTCATCTTCTGAAGGTCCTCGACGCTTCCCTTGGGCTCTGACACATCAATCGCCAGATCAATCGAAGCATCCTGATAATCCCATCCATTTGTTATGTACTCATAGATCTGGTTCAGGGACTCCTCGACATTGACCCGCTCGCCTGCCTGCCCCTCCTCGATGACAAACTGCCCGTCAACTCTGGTGATCGTATTGTTCACCGACGGAATATCGTACTCTGCACACTGCTCCTCAAGCACCGATTTGATCAAATCTCTGTCAAGCGACAGCTTGAGGTCATAGACCTTATTGCCATGTTTCAAATCCTGCATCGCTTTGTACCGCTTGACAATATTTCCCTTCTTGCCAAGCGCTGCCGCCGCGTCGATGTCTGACTCATTGACCCATGCAAGCCCCAAATCGCCCGCGATCACCGATACATAGTGATCACCGACGGCACCAAATGTAATATTTTTGTGTTTCAATTCTTCCACAAATGCGCTGACTGAAGCCTTCGCCTCCTCGGCGGTCATCCCGGCAAGACTCATCTCACCCATATACACGCCTTCAAGTATCGCTTCATCGTCCGCTGCTGCCACCGCACAGTGCGGCTGATACATCCCTGCGCAAATCACAGACAGCAGGATAGCCAACGCGATGATTCCGATTCGTCTACCTGATTTTCTCATATACCTCCACTCCGGGTACTTTACATCATATCACTCCAGTACCCTTATTTAATTAAATAATTCAGATACTTTACATTGCACTGAATCCTATGATATATTAAATTAGAAACCGATAACACTCACAGCTAATGGTACTACCATAGTCAATACAAGAAGAATGGCTATGACGGCTGCGATTTTACGCTGCGTTTTTTTATGATTCATATTCATCATGGCTGTTCACCCCTTTTCGAAAGGATATTATAAATGAATTTGATATTTTTTTCAAGTCTTGTCTTATTTGGTTGTTTATTATTTTCTTTTTGCCTGCACCGCACCCAGCGCAAAGAGGAGGATGCGGACCGCGAATTCTGGGAGCGCGAGTACCGGGCAAACTTTACCCGCAAAAAACCGCTCGATGACCTGAACTATATCACCATCCCAGAGCATTTGCTCAGCATGAAGCCCGAACCTATGTCCGAGGAGATCGCGGATTGCCTCTCTGAGCTGCGGGACTTGTCCGATATGAAAATCGTCAATCTCACCGGCTACTCAAACACAGACCTCAAGCTAAAATATGGCACTGCTAATATTACTATATTAACTGACTGCGATTTTCATTACACAAATCTTGTGACGCTGCTGCAAAAACTTGCCGAACTGCTGCACGACAGCCTTGAATACGCCCTTGCGATCGAAGTTCTTGAGTTTGCAGTATCCACCAAAACCGATGTCAGCAAAAGCTATTATCTGCTCGCCGAGCTTTACAAAGAGACCGGCACACCGGAAAAAATCGGCACGCTGATCCAGCAGGCACAGACGCTTCACTCCATTATGAAGGACGCGATCGTCGAAAATTTACAAGCAGCAAATCTATGATCCTGCTTGCTTCGTTTTTCGTGAGCTTCTGCAAGTCCACCGACTCCTGTGTCACCTTGTCCACCGGCCCTAACACCCATCCGTCACAGCACAGATGATACTGCACTGCCAGCTTCATCAGGAGCTCAAGCTGTTTTGGCGTGATGGGACTTTCTTTTTTGACGGTATAAATCAAAGGCTTTGGCAGGAATGGCTCTGCTTCGCGCTCCCCGTATGCACTCACCAGTATCTTATATAATTCATGCGCTGCAACGGCGTCATTGAGCGCGCGGTGCGCATCCAGCTCTATATGGTAGTAGTCACACAAATACCCAAGGTTTCTGCTCGCCAAATCATTGAGAAACCGCTTTGCAATCCTGAGGGTATCAATGCCGGATCTCTCAAAAGCCCTCTTCTGGTTCACCGCAGCTTTTTTGACAAAGGAATAGTCAAAGAGCAGGTTGTGTCCCAGCAGGACATCGTCCCCCAGAAATGCCAGAAATGCGTCGAGGATCTCTTCCATGTAGGGTGCCTCCTTGACATCTTCTTCATGAATCCCCGTGAGCTCCACAATCCGCTCTGGCAGGCTTCTTGCCGGATTGACAAAGCTCGAAAAAGTCTCTGTGACCTCCCCGTCCTGTACCCTGACTGCCCCAATCTCTATGATTTTGTCCAATTTGGGATTTAACCCTGTAGTCTCAATATCAAAGGCTACGTAACTCATCGGTATGTCTTTGTCCATTCTTCATTTTATCCTTATATTCTGTGTCTAAAAAAATCAGGTTCATCTCGTAATCCTGCATATTTTTCTGTTTCATCGTAGAGAGCATCAAGCCTGCAAAGAAGGACTGCATCGCCGCAAGGTACACAAAACAGCATACAATCAGCGTCGGGAAACGCTCCACCAGCCCTGTCTCAAAATACTCGCTCATCACCGGCAGGAGGAAAATGGTCGAAACCAGCACAAGCACCGCTGCAATCCATGTAAAAAACCCCATCGGCTTATAATTTTTGTACAGTTTGACGATCGTCATAATGACCTTCAAACCATCCGAGTAGGTGTTGAGTTTCGACTCGCTGCCCTCTGGCCTGTCCCTGTACTGGATGATCACATTCTCCACGCGCATATTTTTGTCGATCGCATGGATGCTCATCTCCGTCTCAATCTCAAACCCCTTCGAGAGCACCGGGAAAGACTTCACAAACTGATAGCTAAATGCCCTGTAGCCTGTCATGATATCGCGGATATCACTCTTGAACATCCCGTTGATGGCACCGCGCACAAGCGAGTTGCCAAAGTTGTGAAAGGGTCTCTTATTTTCCTCGAAATAAGAGGAGGACAGCCTGTCCCCAACCACCATGTCCGCGCCCCGCTCAAGCACTGCCTCACACAGCTTTCCCGCCTCGTCTGCCGGGTATGTGTCATCCCCGTCTGTCATAATATAACACTTCGCGTCGATCTCACGGAACATGCGCCGTATAACATTTCCCTTTCCCTGCTGGTACTCATAGCGCACGACTGCGCCCGCCCTGCGCGCGATCTCATCCGTCCCGTCCTTTGAATTGTTGTCATACACGTAAATCACTGCCTGCGGCAGCGCTTTTCTAAAGTCCTTTACCACTTTCTCTATCGTCTTGCTCTCATTGTAACAGGGAATAAGCACTGCAATCTCGTCCATCATACTGCCTCCGATACCTAAATATTCACATTGGTAGTGTATCATAGTTTCTCAAGATTATAAAGTCTTTTTTCCTTTTCAGCCTTATTTCGGAGACGAAGCTCTTTGAAAAAGGTCTTGAGCAGCGTTTCACACTCCTGCGCAAGAATCCCCCGCACAGCTTCAACCTGATGGTTAAACGCTGGCATGTCAAGGATATTTAACACCGACCCGGCACATCCCGCCTTGGGATTCATGCACGCCATCACGACCTTTGGAATCCGCGCCTGCACGATCGCGCCCGCACACATCTGGCAGGGTTCGAGTGTCACATACAGCGTACACTCCTCAAGACGCCAGTCGCCAACTGCCTTGCTTGCCTTTTTGATCGCGATGATCTCTGCGTGGGAGAGTGTGCTCTTGTCCGTGTTTCGCCGGTTATAGCCGCGTCCTATGATTTTGCCGTCATGCACGATCACACAGCCAATCGGCACCTCACCGAGCGCATATGCCTTTTTCGCCTGCTTTAGCGCCTCCCTCATATAGCGCTCATCGTCGCTCTGCTTCATCATAGCTTCTGCTCCATCCACGAGAGCACATCTTTGTACACTTGGTCTTTATCCAGTTCATTCAGAAGCTCATGCCGGTTCTCCTGATAAATTTTTAACGAGATATCCTCCACACCTGCCCGCTCAAAGCTTGCAGCCACACGCGGCACATCCTTTCCGTAATGCCCTACCGGGTCCTGACCGCCCGCGATAAAAAACAGCGGCAGTTCCTTAGGCACATTCCTGATATTCTGTTCTTTTTGTATGAACAGCAGCACCTCGAACAATGTCCGGTATCCGTTGACTGTGAAACTGTAATTGCAGAATTTATTGCTTGTGCAAAAGTCTACCACGGATTCATCCCTTGTCAGCCAGTCGCTCTCTGTCCGCGGATGGACAATGCGTTTCTGATAGGAATGAAACGCATTCCTGCGCAGTAACTGTGAGCGGCACCGGTCGCCCGCCACCAGCCGCAGCACATTGGAGACGACCGTCCCGGCAGCAAGCGTCAGCCAGCACTGGCTGCCTGTCCCGCAGATCACTGCCCCGTCGAGGTCCATGCCATAGGTCATCAGATATCTTCTTGCCATAAAGGAGCCCATGCTGTGCCCTATCAGAAAATATGGCTTGTTTTTGTAACGTTTCTTTGCAGCCCGTGTGACGCGGTGAAGGTCTGCCACCACCGTCGCGCTCATATTTCTAGGACAAAAATATCCTAAATCAGCGTCATTTCCAGCCGTCAGCCCATGTCCCAGATGATCATTGCCGACCACCGCATAGCCGTGCTGGTTCAAAAACCGCGCAAAATCCTCATAGCGGTCGATCATCTCAACCATACCATGTGAGATCTGCACCACCGCTTTCACTGCTGTATCCGGCTCCCACAACACCACGTGAAGCCTGTGTATGCCATCCTTAGAGGGCATGTAATAATCTTTTCTCTTCATTCATTTTCTCCCTGCTCGTGCGCATAAAACCCTACGAAAAAGAGGGCAGCCCTTCCTGCCCCCTTCTTTTTGCTTTGATATACACCTTGAATACAGTTCATTTTATGTAATTACATCATTACATTTTTGAAATCATGACAACAGACAAATCATACTCCTCGAGAAAATCGTCGATATCCCGCTCATCATTAATGTCCATCACGACTTCAAAGCTTCCTGTTAACGGATCTAAAAATCCTGCTACCATCTCTCCTGTGGATTGATTCTTTCTGATCATTGGCTTTTTGTTTAAAATATCAATTCTTTGAGATAATTCTCTTTTTGTAGCTAGCATATTATTGTCCCCCTTCAATCCTTTTCAATACGGTACAGCCACTTTTGCCTGCCCCCGGCAGTACTCAGGTACCCCCCCCCGCACCGGGCAGGAGACAAGTGCCATACACATGTAATCCTAATTGTACTTTGCACATCCTGCGATGCTTATCGTTTGCCATCCAAGCGCATACTCAGACAGCAGTATGTTGTCAAGGTGCTCCGGCATGCATGCCGGAATCAAAGCAGATCTATGATTAGTTTCATTCCCGGTCACTTTCTCCCTCTCGTGAACACGGCGCAGAAACTGAATCAACTATAATGTATTATGTAAACTTATATAGTTATCCACTGCCTCATGCTGCCTTATGGATAAAATGATGACAGCTCTTTGAGGGCATGGCTCAACCACTATATTTATCTACGTTTTCCTAAATAGTAG